>JBDTOH010000337.1:0-6446 GCA_039933355.1 Gemmatimonadota bacterium
CGCGACCGCCGCGAACGAGCCGACGAAGATGCCGGTGAGAATCGTGCCGACGTACGGCGTCTTGAACCGGGGATGGACCTTCGAGAACACCTTGGGGAGCAGCCCGTCGCGGGACATCGACAGAAAGATCCGCGGCTGACCCATCTGAAAGACAAGGAGAACGCTTCCCATGGCGACCACGGCGCCGATCGCGATGATCAGGCGGGAGGCCTTGAGCAGACCGGGCGGCCCGGATGCGTGCTCGAGCGCGGTGATCATCGGCTCCGGCGTTCCGAGCACGTTCCACGGCGCCATGCCCGTCATCACGAGCGACAAGGCGACGTAGATCACAGTGCAGATCACCAGGCTCATGATGATCCCGAACGGCATGTCCTTGGCCGGATTGTTGGCCTCCTCCGCGGCGGTCGATACCGCGTCGAATCCGATGTAACTGAAGAAGATGATGGCAGCGCCGGCGCTGATCCCGGCGAACCCGTTCGGCGAGAATCCGCCGAGAGCCGGGTTGTTCCAATTCCCCGGCTTGATCAGAAAGATCCCGACTGCACAGAAGAAGAGGATGATTCCGATCTTGAGCGCGACCATCGCGTTGTTCGAGTTCGCCGACTCCTTGATGCCGATCACGAGCAGGATCGTGATCGCGGCAACGACCGCAAAGGCCGGCAGGTTGAAGATGATCGGAATGCCGAGAGCCCTGGGCGCCTCTTGGATGGCGGCGGCAAGGAACTGGTTGGTCGCGCTCGCGGGGCCCGAAGCCAGCGCGGTCACCGCGTCGTGCGCCGAGCGATAGTCGGTCGAGAGCCATGAGGGAAGATTGAGCCCGAGCTGGCCTAACAGCTCGCGGAAATAGCCGGACCATCCGATCGCCACCCCGATGTTGCCGACCGCGTACTCGATGATGAGATCCCATCCGATGATCCACGCCACGAGCTCGCCCAGGGAGGCATAGGCATACGTGTACGCCGAGCCCGAAATCGGCACCATCGCGGCAAACTCGGCGTAGCAAAGCGCCGCGAAGCCGCACGCGAACGCCGTGAGGAGCATGCTGAGGACGATCGCCGGCCCCGCTCCGGGCCGGGATGGATCGCCGACAATCGCCGTCCCGACGGTCGCGAAGATCCCCGCACCAATCGTGGCGCCCACGCCGAGAGACGTGAGATGCCACTTGTTGAGCGTGCGCTTTAAGCCGCCCCGCTCGCTGAGGTCGCTCTCGCAGTCGGCTATGGTCTTGCGGCGGAGCAGTCGGTTCATTGAGGGGCTAGGGCTTAGGGGTTAGGGCTTCGGGGGTCGGAAATCGGAGATCGGGGAATCGGCAACGGAATCGGACACCTGAATAGTACTTGAAGGAGCCAGCAACCAATGAGGGGCGGCTCAGGGTGATATTCCCCTCAGCGCCCCCAACTTGCCGCCTTGCCGCCTTGCCGCCTTTAAAACGATACACTCACCGTCGTCGTGCCGGCGATCGGCAGTCCATCGGGACCACGGGCGGGGCGGAAACGGTAGCCCCGCATCACCTCTTCGAGCTTCTTCGCGAAGCCGTGATCGGGAAGATCGGGCTCGAATCGGACGTTGTCGACCCGACCGTCCACCGCCACGAGAAAAGTCACGGCGACGGTCATTCCGCGGATGCTCTTTGGGACGTCCGGGGGAGGCATGATGACCTGCCGGGGCTCGGGAGGACGCGCTCTGCCACCTTCGCCGCCACCGGGACCGTTGCCCGATCCGTTCCCCGGCCCATTCCCGGACCCGTTCCCGCCGCCGGTCCCGGTGCCGCTGCCAGGCCCGCTCGTCTGGCCGCCGGCGCTGCCTCCACCTGTTGCCGGAGTGGTGTCGGGCCGGGCGACCGGCGGCGGCTCGACGGGGGGCGTCTCCTTCACGATCTCGACCGGCTTGGTGACGGGAACGGGGATCGGAACCGGAACCGGAACCGGCGGGGGGACAACCGGCTGGCGCGGTGCCGACAGCGCCACCATCGCCACTTCGCGAACCGACCCGCCGCCCCCGCCCCCGATTCGATGGAGCGGATCTCGGAGCCCCTCCGGCGACTCATATTCCGTCGTGGAGGCCGCCGTCAGACGCAGCAGGAGAAAAAGGAGCACGATATGGCCCAAGATGGCCCAAACCACGCTCGACCGCGCAAATCGGTCCTGGCGTGGGAGGCTAACGGACAGCTTGGGGTTCTTCGGGGGCATTCGCATGCTTCAAAAAGAGACGTCCAACATACGAGAAAACCCTACAGAACGTGACAAGCTCGCGCGCTGACCTGTCGACCAGAAATGAAAGAGCATGATGGGTGCCGAAGCGGATCTCGGTTCCCACCATGCTCTTTTGATCCTGCAATGCCCCAATCAGCCGGCGATCAGCCTGCCTTCGGCGTAAACCCGATGACCTGGACGCCCGCCCCCTTCGAGATGTCCATCGCCTTGATCACATTCTGATAGATGACATTCGGGTCCGGCTTGACGAACAGGAGCTTCGCCGGCCGATTGTCGAAGATCGCGTGAATCTGCGTGTCGAGCTGACCCGCCGGGACCGGCTGCCCATTGATCGCGTAGTTGCCGTCCGGTTGGATGGCCAGCACGATCTGAGCAGAGGGAGCGGTCGACGCAGCCGTTTCGAGCGGCGGCACCTGGACATCGAGCGCCATCCGGCTGAGCGGCTGCGTGATCATGAAGATGATCAGGAGCACCAGCAGAATGTCGATCATCGGCACCACGTTCGGCTCCGAGTTGACCGAGCCCTTGCTACCAACTGACATTGCCATAGCATCAACTCCCGTTGGTTCGGCTACTTTTTCTTGTCTTTATCGTCGAAGAAGCCCTTGCCCTTTTCGATCTCAGTGATCGCGGCCATGACCCTGACCCCGGCCCGGCGCGCGGTCTCCACCGCCTCCTGAACCTTCTCGAACTTCAAATTCTGATCGGCCCGGAAGTACATGATCTTGTCCTTCGTCCGGGCGGCATAGATCGCCTTGAGCTGGTCGCCCAACGCGGCCGCTGGAATTGCGGCACCGTTCAAGAAATAATTCCCCGCCTCGTCGATGCCGAGGACCACCTCGTCGTCGCCCTCGGGGCGCTTGTCGAGATTGGCGCCCTGCGGCATCGCGGCTTTGAACCCGTTCGCGATCAGCGGCGTCACGATCATGAAGATGATCAGGAGCACCAGCATCACGTCGATCATTGGGACGACGTTGGGCTCCGCCTTGACGGCTGTTTGCCCTGCTTGATCTGTCGATGTGGACATCGGCTGTCCCTTCTAAAGAATTTCGGCCGTGACGACGACTAGCTGATGTGGCCGGTCCCGCTGACAGCCTTCTGAGCCTGAAATTCCTTGGTGAAGATCGAGCGGCCGAACTCGCTGCCGACGCTCTTGATCAAGTAGTCGATCAGCTCCTTCGAGCTGTACGTCATCTCGACCGTGAGATACTCGACCTTGGTCGTGAAGTAGTTGTAGAACCACACCGCCGGAATCGCGACGATGAGGCCGAGCGCCGTCGTGATGAGCGCCTCGGAGATGCCGCCGGCGATACCGGCAAGCCCACCGGACGCGCCGCCCGCAGACATCGCGGTGAACGCACCGACGATACCCATCGTCGTGCCCAAGAGACCGACGAACGGCGCGGTCGAGCCTACCGTCGCCAGAAGTCCCAAGCCCCGCTTGAAGTCGGAGAGCGTGATCAGCATCTGCCGCTCCACTGCGCGCTCGGCCGAGTTGATGTCGGCGGCGGTGATCGTGGCGCGGTCTCGGAGCAACGGCTTGACTTCGGCCAGCGCGCCGCCGAGGACCTTGGCGACGTGGCTCTTGGTGTTCTTCTCAGCCAAGGCGATGGCGTTGTCGAGCTGCTCTTCCTGAATGGCGCGGGAGAACTGGGGCGCGAACTTCCGGGTGGCCTGCGTGCTCTTCCAGATCTGAATCAGCTTCGCGATCGCGATCGCCAGCGAGAGGCCCGACATGATGATCAGCGTCCACACGATGCCGCGAGCAAACAGATTCGAGTGCTCGTACAACTTCAAGATATCTACACCCATGGTCCCTACTCCTTCGATCCGTAAGGGTTGATCCTGCCGTCGGCTGAGCGCGGAGACGGCTGCTCCGCGCCGAGGTGCGATCCAATCACTGCCCGATGTTGAACGAAATGGCCTGCTGAACCAGCTGGCGTACCGCCTGCCCCTTGATCCGGGCCGGCTTGAAGACGGCCTTCATGATGGCTTCTCGAGCAGGCTCCTCGAAAGCCTTGTTCGTGCTGCTGAGCACGCTCCACGAGCGAGGTTCGGCGTGGCCCGTCGTGTCGACGACATACTGTACCTGCACCTTGCCTGCGATCCCCGCCTGTTGAAGCACCGGCGGATATCGCGGGGTCACCTTCGAAACGAGCTGAACCGGATCGTCGACCTGCGCTTCGAGGAAGGTCTCGCCCGTAACCGGGCCTTTTCCTCCTTCGACGCCGGCAGCGACACCGCCCTCAACGCCTTTGCCGCTGAAGTCGGCGGCGTTGAACCGCTCGCTCAAATTGACCGGCGGAATGTCCTTGGGAATTTCCGTCGGTGGAATCACGGTCTGGAATCCGAGCGGCGGCGGATTGGCAGTGACGATTGCGTCCGGCGGGGGAGCTTCGGGCGGTGGCGGCGGCGGTGGGTCTGGGGGCTTCAAGAACACCATCGTAGTGTCTTGAAGAACGGCCCTGAGTGTCTCGGCCGCCCCCGAGGTCCCCTTGATGATCCCGTACGCCAGGAGCACGTGGACAACCCCGGAGCCGACGACTTGCCCCCACGTCCGCTGCTTCTTCGGCTTCGAGGCAAGAAGGTTTTCGAACATGCAGTGCCTCCACGAGTGTGGTGCGACGGACAAAATCAAACGTGAGGACGTTTCGCTGTCCTGACCGTCAGATTACAAATTGGTGACAGATTGATTAGCTAACGACTGCCGGTTGCTGCTGGCGAGGCAATGATACGGTAAAGATCGTTCCGCGACCAGGGCGACTCTGTGCGGAGATCGATCCCCCATGTGCCTCGGCTATCCACTTCGTGATCGCCAAGCCGAGTCCGGTGCCGGGACGATCACTTTCGCGCGAGCGGACTGGATCAGCTCGCCAGAACCGATCGAATATATGGGGAAGGTCGCCGGCGGCAATCCCAATTCCAGTGTCGCGAACCACGAACTCGACCGCGGAACCCTGATCCGCAAGACCGAGCCCGACCTGTCCGCCCCGCGGCGTGTACTTCACCGCGTTCGTGACCAGGTTGAGCAGCAGTTGGCGCACCCGGTTCCGATCGACGTTGAGGAGCACGGGACCGGGCGGGACCTGCGTGCGCACCTCGATGCCTGCCAGCTCCGCAAGCATGCCCGCAGTCTCAGCGGCCTCGTTCACGAGCTCCGCGACATCGCATTCTTCGACGGCGAGCGGGGAGAGGCCTTCGTCGGCGCGGGCTAACGTGAGGAGGTTCTCGACGAGCTCGGTCATGCGGTTGATCTCTTCGAGCGATTCGTCGAGCGGCTGGAGGCTCTCGGGCGGCGTGTTGGGGTTGACCAGCACCCGCTCGACGCCGGCGCGCAGCACCATGAGCGGCGTCTTGAGCTCGTGGCTCGCATCGGCCACGAACCGCTGTTGCGCGGCGAAGCTCTGTTCCAGCCGCTCGAACATCCCGTTCGCCGCCTGGGCGAGTCGCGCCGGCTCGTCGTTGGCCCGCGCGTCGACCGGAAGCCGCCGGTGGAGACTTCGCCCGTCGGTGATCTCGGTGAGCTCGTCGACCATCTTCTCGAGCGGCTTGAGGCTGCTCCCCGCCAGCCAGTAACCGAGCAGGATCGACGCGATGAACGTGATCGGGGCGATCACGAGCATCGACCGGAGCAACGCCTGGGGCGCGATGGCGTTCGAGCTGGTGCTCGCGGCGACGAGGATGTTGCCGAGCTTGGGATCGGATCCGGTGATCGGCATGACGAGGTAGCGGACCAAGCCACCCGCGGGGTCGATCGTCGTAGTGCCCAACTCCCGTTTCGAGGCGCCGGCGGCAAGCCGGGTGAGCTGATCGATCGACGCGAAGCTGAGCGCCGCGACCGGATTCGACAGATAGAGCACCCGGCCGTCCTTGCCGAGCAGGATCAGGTAGTCGTCCCGAAAGCTGTCGAAGTACGGGGTGATGTTGGCGCCCAGCGACGGCGTCGTGTCGTTCTCGATCGTGATGACCAGCTCGCCCAGCACCCGGTACGAATCCGCCAGATACCGCTCCGAGAGGCGCGACTCGAGCTCGAGCCGGTTATCGAGGTCCGCGAAGCTCGCCGAGCGGCGGTTGAGATAGAGAATGACGCCGAACCCTACGATGGTGATCGCAAGCGCAGCGGCGTAGCCGATCGTGAGGCGGCGACGTATGGACACTACAGAGGGGACCGGGGACCGGACACGGAGGACGGAGGGGCTCCGCGGGGCACGGCACTCCGTCGACCAAGCATGG
>JBDTOH010000338.1:0-6420 GCA_039933355.1 Gemmatimonadota bacterium
AGGCGGCAAGGCGGCAAGGCGGCAAGGCGGCAAGGCGGCAAGGCGGCAAGGCGGGCCGAAGTTCACCCCGATGTCATTCCGAGGGAAGCGAGGAATCCAGGTCGCGTAGCCCGAGGTTAGGGAAGTAGATCTCAAGATCACCCGCCCCCTCCACACTCCCCGCCCAGACCACGATCCAAACCACCAGCGGAGCAACCTGCCGCCCTGCCGCCTTGCCGCCTTGCCGCCCTACGTCGCCCTGAGCGCGACAATCGGATCCACCCTGGCGGCCCGGCGCGCCGGGAAATAGCTGGCACCGAACGCGACGACGGCCACGCCGACCGCCACCGCGAGATACACCGAGGGATCGGTCGGGCTCGTACCGTAGAGCACGCCCTCGATCACTTTCGTCGCGAGGGCCGCGACCGGAAGCCCGATCGCCAGGCCGGCCACCACGAGCCGGCCGGCGTCCGCCAGCACGGTGGCGGCGATATGGCCCCGGGTCGCGCCTAACGCGCCGCGGACGCCGATCTCCTGGGTCCGCCGACCGACCGCGTACGAGAGCACCCCGTGAATTCCCACCAGCGCGAGCGCGAGCCCGACCAGGGCGAACCCGATGATCTCGAACGCGTTCATCCGGACGCCGCTCAGCTGATCGGCGACCTGCACCGATACGAGCTGCGCCTGGACCGGGCGATCCGGGACCGAGCGGGCGAGAAGCTGGCGGACCGGACGCAGCAGCGACGACGGAGCACCACCCGTCTTCAGGTAGAACGTGGGAAACGCCGACGGCATCTGGTCGTACGGCCGGTAGAGCTCAGGGCCGTCTTCGGCGAGGAGCAGGTTCGCTTGGGCGGCCCTGTTGTTGCCCACGACCCCGATCACCGTGAGCGTCATCCCCTGGCCCGGCACGCTGTCCACCCGAATGGTCTGTCCCACCGCGTCGCGCCCCGGCCACCACCGGCGCGCTGCCCAGTCGTTGACGATCGCGACCGGAATGCCGAGCTCGCCGTCCTGGTCGGTAAAGTCGCGGCCCCGGATCAGTGCGATGCCTAACGTCTTGAAGTAGCCGGGGCTCACCGAGAAGCCGGTGGAGGGCGCGGCGTCGTGGGGGATCGGAGCGGCCTGGCCCTCGAGCCGGAGATCGGCGGTGGTCCCCCGCGGTCCGAGCGGAACCTCGGCCCGGTACGACGCGGCGGTGACACCGGGGAGTTGGGCCATGTCGAACTGGAGCTGCCGGGTGACCGGAACGTATTTCTCCTTGACCCGCCACGGATGCGGGTAGCTGGGCGAGCCCACGGCGAGCGGCGCCGCGTCGAAGCCGAGGTCCAGGTGCGAGAGCCGGAGCACGGTCTTCACCATGAGGCCCGCCCCGACCAGCAGCACCACCGCCGACGCGATCTGCACCACGACGAATCCGCGCTGGGCGCGGCTCCCCCACCGCCCGCCGGTCGCGGTCGGCGCCCCTTCGCGGATGTGCTGCTGGACCTCGGTCCGCGACACCATCCGCGCCGGCACGATGGCGAGCAGACCGAGCGCGGCGAGCGCAAGCAGGAGGACAAACCCGATCACGCGGACGTCGAGACGATACTCCATCCCGGTCGGGCGGAGCGATTCCAGAACGGCCACTGAGTGGAGCACCTGGAGGAACCAGGTCGCAAACAGGAGGCCCCCAACCGTCGCCGCGGCGACCACGAGCGCATATTGGGTCAGGAGGTCGCGGACGAGCCGGCCCGGTCGAGCGCCTAACGCCTTCCTGAGGGCGAGCTCGCGCTGCTGGTGGAGAGCCCGGACCAGAACGAGGTTCGCGAGGTTGGTGCAGGCAATCAGCAGCACACATGCCACGATCGCGCCGAAGATCAGATCATGCGACTTGGTCGAGCCGGTGTAGCGAGCGCGCAGCTCGGTCGCTTCGAGCCGCATCTGGACTTTCGCGCCCTGCGCCGAGGCCGACGCCAGCGACTTGGGATCGAGCGTCGCGAGCTCCGCGTTGAGCTCGGCGAGATTGCGTCCGGGCGCGAGCCGGCCGATCACCGTGAGCGAACGGATCGACGGCCGGGTGCTCGGGTCGAGCGTCGGAACCGCCGGAAGCCAGAATTGCGAGCCGACCTCGTGATCGAATCGGGGCGGCATCACGCCGATCACGGTATAGCGGGAATCGCTCAGCTTGATGGTCTGACCCAGAATCGCACGCGACGACCCAAAGTGCTGCGCCCACAGATCGTGGCTCAGCACCACGACCAGCGGCACACCTAACCGATCGTCGTCCGGTGAGAACGCCCGGCCGAGCGCGGGTTCCACGCCGAGCAGATTGAAGAGGTTGTTGGAGACGACGCCGCCCCGCACCAGGATCGGCTCGTCCCCGTCGTTGAGCGCTTTCATGCCCGAGGTGTAGCCGCTCACCTTGTCCATCGAATGGAACGGATAGACCCGGAGCAGCTTGGCGAAGGTCTCGTACGAGACGTCGCAGGTGCCGCGACACTTTGCGGCTTGGGCCGCCTGGCTCGGCGTCTCGGCGAGCGGGACCTCACTCAGCACGACCAGGCGATCGGCGTCGCGGAACGGGAGCGCCCGGAACCGGATCGAATCGATCACGCTGAAGGCCGCGGCACCCGCGCCGAGCCCGAGGCCGAGCGAGAGGACGGCGGTGAGAACGAAGCCGGGGCTCTTCAGGAGCGAGCGGAGGCTGATTCGGATGTCGGACAGTATCATGGGCGCAGGCCCTCGGTTGAGGCGGGTACCTCTCGCTTCACGATGGCGTAGGACAACGTCGATTTGGACCTAATGTACTTCGGCCAACCGCCGGATCGCCCCTTTGGGCCCGTGATTGGCTAACCGAGTGCCCGAGGGGTATGTTCTCGGCTCCGCCCATCAGTCCCTCTCCTTGGAGGCCCGGTATGCTTCGCAGATGGTCATCCGCATTCGCTGGCCTGGCCCTCGTGGCGCTTGCTTCCGTCGCGGGTCAGGCCCAGGATAAACCCGCCATGCTCGACCTCAATACGGCGAGCCGCGACCAGTTGCTGGAGTTTAAAGGAATCGGTCGGGCCTACGCCGATAAGATCGTCCAGGGCCGGCCCTTCAAGATGCGGAGTGAGCTCGTGTCCCGCGGCATCATGCCGGCGGCCGCCTACCTCAAGATCAAGAGGAATCTCCGGCCGACGGCTGAAGACGCCTCGGTAGCCCCGGCCCCGGCCCCGGAACCCACCGCCGACGACGAAGGGAAGCTCGACCTCAACCACGCCACGCGCGATCAGCTGGTCGCGATCAAAGGCGTGGGTGCGGCGTACGCCGACAAGATCATTGAGGGGCGGCCGTACAAGCAGCGGAGCGAGCTCGTGTCCAGGAACATCGTCCCGCCATCTCTCTACCTCAAGATCAAAACGCAGCTGACCGCGAAGCCGTAGCGATGCTGGCTCGCCGCACCTTCGTCGCCGGGCTCGGCGGACTCGGGCTCGGCGCGCTAGTTCTCCCCCGCCGAATCCTCGGCGGCGGGGGTTTCCAGGCCGCGAGCGACACCTTGAACGTGGCCATCGTCGGCGCGGGCGGCATGGGGATGAGCAACGCGGAGGCGCTCGTCTCCCAGAACATCGTGGCGCTCTGCGACGTCGACTTCGGCTATGTCCACCGTTCCCTGACAGACCGGTTGAAGCCGGACCGCGGCAAAGTGAATCCGGAGACCGTCAAGGTCCGCGACCAATTCACCAAAGCAAAACGCTACGCCGACTTCCGGCGAATGCTCGAGCAGAAGAACATCGACGGCGTCGTCATCGCGACGCCCGACCATTTGCACGCCGTGATCGCGAAGGCCGCGATGGAAGCGGGCAAGCACGTCTACGTACAGAAGCCGCTCACCTACACGGTCCACGAAGCGCGAGTGCTGCGCGACACTGCCCGCCGGACCGGGGTGAAGACCCAAATGGGGAATCAGGGGCACTCGAGCAACGACGCTCGGCTGATCAACGAGTGGATCCAGGCGGGCGTCATCGGTCCGGTCCATCAGGTCCAGGTCTGGACCAACCGGCCGATCTGGGCACAGGGCGTTCCCCGCCCGAAGCCGCTCGCGGCGCCCAAGCCGCCGGGGCTCCGCTGGGACCTCTACCTGGGCCCGGTCAAGGAAGACGTCCCGTACAACCCGGCGTACCATCCGTTCAGCTGGCGGGGCTGGGTCGACTTCGGCGGTGGCGCGCTGGGCGACATGGGCGCCCATCTGATCGACCACCCGTACTGGGCGCTCCGGCTCACCCAACCCACGAGCGTGGAAGCGACCTCAAGTCCCTGGGGCGGATCCGCCGAGACACCGGTGACCTATCCGCTCGCGACAGTCGTGCACTACGACTTCGCGGCCCGCGGCTCGATGCCCCCGGTCAAGTTGAGCTGGTACGACGGCGGCCTGATGCCCCCGCGGCCCCGACAGCTCCCAGACAGCGTGGAGCTCGAGCGCGAAGGCGGTGTCTTCTTCCTCGGCGAGAAGGGGATTCTGATGCACGAGACCTACGGCTCCAAGCCGCGGATCTGGCCGGAAGCCCTGATGGCAGAGGCCCAAGCGGTTCCGAAGTCGATTCCGAGGATCGAGACGAGCCACGAGCTCAACTGGGTAGCAGCCTGCAAAGGCAACGCTACCGAGAGCTCGCCGATCGACTACGCCGCGCGACTGACCGAGACCATGCTGCTCGGGATCGTGGCGCTTCGAACCGGCCAGGGGAAGAAGATTCTCTACGATGCGGACAACATGCGGATCACGAACCGGCCGGAAGCGAATCAGTATTTGACGCGAGAATATCGGGCGGGGTGGGCGGTGTAGGCGGCAAGGCGGCAAGGCGGCAAGGCGGCAAGGCGGCAAGGCGGCAAGGCGGCAAGGTAGCTCCGCGTCGTGACAGAGCATGGTTGATTGCGAAGGACAGAGCCGGCAGCGTTGCTGACCAGCACTGCGCGGCCCAGGCCCGCCAACATCCCCAAGAGCCTCAGAGCAATCGGAGCCAACTTGCCGTCTTGCCGCCTTGCCGCCCTGCCGCCTCGGTCCTTGCCGTCGTGGATCGTGCCGTCGTTCCTTTTGGCCGCGTGCTCTCCCACTCGCACCGCCCCCCCGCCCGACTTGGTGCTCCACCATGGAAAGATCTTCACCGGCGACTCAGCGGCGCCGTGGGCCCAGGCGCTCGCGATCACCGGCGATCGCGTGGTGGCTGTCGGAGCGGATTCTGTAATCGTCACGCTCGCAGGATCGACCACGCAGCAGGTCGATCTTGGCGGGCGGGTGGTGGTGCCCGGGTTCAACGACGCTCACGACCACATCGTGGTCCCGCTCGGTGGCGTCTCCTTCGCGACGTCGAGCGACCCCACGCCTGACCCACCGTTCAAGCAGGTCGCGGAGAGCGTGGCGGCGATCGCGAAGCGAGCTCCCGCGGGCACGTGGATCACGACCGCGGTAGGCGAGCGAATCCTGAGCGACCCGGCCGCGCGCCGAGCGGCGCTCGACCGAATCGCTCCCCGGCATCCGGTAAAGCTTCAGGCTTGGTCGGGCCACGGGACGATCTGGAACGGACCGGCACTCGCGATCGTGGGGTTGACCGACACCACCCCCGATCCGATCGGAGGACGGCTGGAGCGCGACGCCGGGAAGCGGCTGAGCGGGCTGGCCGAAGAGTATTCCCAGTTCATGCCGAGCTCACTCGGGCCGGCGCCGACCGATTCAGCGGCCCGGGCCGCTTTTGTCGCGCGCGCCGATGAGGCTATCCGGTTCGGAATCACGTCGATCCAGAACATGACCAACGCGTTCGAGCCGACGCAGATCGACAGGCTCCTGCCTGGCCTCGAGCTTCCGGTTCGGATCCGAGTGATCCGGTTCCCGGGACTCACCGAACCGCGTAGCTCGGTCGCCGAATGGTCGGCCATCACGAGCCGCTCCGGACGAACGGCGGTCTCCGGAACCAAGTGGATTCTCGACGGCACTCCCGTCGAGCGGCTCGCCGTTCTCCGGGCGCCTTATTCGGACCGGCCCGGCTGGTACGGCCGTCTCGATATCCCGCCCGATACGCTCCGAGCCATTCTGAGCCGAGCGGTGCGAGACGGCGATCAGCCGATAATTCACGCGGTGGGTGATAGTGCGATCAAGCTGGTTCTCATGACAATGGCCGCCGTCGCGCCGGACTCCGTCTGGCAGCGGCTCCGGCTCCGAATCGAGCACGGCGAAGGCCTGATGCCCGATCTCTTTCCCGAGGCCAAGCGCCTCGGCGTGATCGTGTGCCAGAACCCCACCCACTTTGCGCTCACCGCGCTCGCCCCGGCGCGCTACGGACCCACGCGGCTCGCCGTGCTCCAACCGCTCAAGTCCCTCCTCACAAACGGGATCGCGCTCTGCTTCGGCTCGGATGGGCCGCTCAATCCGTTCCTCAACATCATGCTGGCGGCGATGCATCCCGACAATCCCAAGGAGGCGATCTCGGT
>JBDTOH010000339.1:0-6413 GCA_039933355.1 Gemmatimonadota bacterium
TACCGTCTTACCGTCTTACCGTCTTACCGTCTTACCGTCTTACCGCCTTACCGCCCTACCGCCTTCCATTCGGCCCTACTTTCATCCTTTCGATCTAGTCCCCCACTCAATCCAAGATCGATTGTCGGCAGTCCGGTTCCCGCCGAAATTGGACAGCAATGATCAGTATGTCTCGTTCGTGGTTGCCGTTAGGCCGCTTGATGTTGGGCGGTTGACATGCGCTGCGACACGACCCGGGCCCGCGAAGGCGGTGCCTAACTATACGCGTGACAGGTCCCGGGCATAACTCGTCAGCCAAAGGACAGAGCGTGCCATCACCGCGGTTCGAAACCATGCCTGCGCTGCGCAACGGGTCGATGAGAACCAGCCCGATCGTGGCGGCGGCGCCTACCGGCAAGGCGCCGACCGGCATCCCGGGCTTTGACGAAATCACCCGTGGTGGGCTGCCGCGGGCGGCTACCACGCTGCTCGAGGGTGGGCCCGGCTCCGGCAAGACGGTGATGGCGCTGCAGTCGCTGGTGAATGCCGCGCGGCTCTACGGCGAGCCGGGGATCTTCGTCGCCTTCGAGGAGAGCTCGGCGCGCATCGTCGCTAATGCCGCAAAATTCGGCTGGGACCTTCCCGGTTTGCAGCGGAAGAAACTGTTCTTCCTCGATGTACAGCCCAGCCCGGACTTGATCGTGTCCGGTAGCTTCGATCTCGAGGGAATGCTGGCGGGCCTCGAGGCGAAGGCGAGCGCCATGCGGACGCAGCGGATCGTGTTCGATGCCGTGGACGTCGTGCTGACGTTGCTCAACGACCCGATCACGGAACGGCGCGAAGTCTATCGGCTGCACGACTGGCTGCTGAACCACCAGCTGACGGCGATCATCACGGCAAAGAGCGGCACCGACGATCACCATGGCCCCGACCCGTTTCGCTTCATGCAATTCATGGCGGACTGCTTCGTGAAGGTCACCCACCGGTCGGTGGAGGGAATTTCCCAGCGGAATCTGCGGGTCGTGAAGTACCGGGGCTCGGCGTACGAGGAGAATCAGTGCCCGTTCGTGATCGGCGACGGCGGGCTCGAAGTCGCCGGAACGCCGAAGGGAACCGGCAAATCCACCGGACAGCAGGTGAGCACCGAGCGAGTCTCCAGCGGCGCTTCTCAGCTCGACGCGATGCTGGGAGGCGGGTACCGGCGTGGGTCGAGCGTGCTGATCACGGGATTTCCCGGTACGGCCAAAACCACTGTGTGCGGTCTGTTCGCCGAGGCGGCCTGCCTGCGGGGCGAACAGACCCTGTTCGTGAGCTTTGATACGACGTCGAGCCACGAGGTGGTCCGAGACTTGAGCTCGGTCAATATCCGGCTCGATCGCTTCGTGCGGAGCGGGGTGCTGTCCATGATGCCGGCACGAGGCATTGCCGGCAGCGCGGAAGTGCATTTGATGCGGATCAAGAATGCCGCACTGGCCCATCGTGCCCGTTGCCTTGTCGTCGATCCGGTTTCGGCGCTGTCCAAGGCGGGTAATGAAGGGACGGCCCACAGCGTCGCGGAGCGGCTGATCGACTGGGCGAAGATCCAAGGGATCACCGTGCTCTGCAGCTGCCTGCTCGACAATGCGGGGCAACGGGCGGAAGGCTCGCCGATGCAGATATCGACGATCGCGGACACCTGGATACACCTGAGCTATGAGGTGCTCGGTGGAGAGCGCAACCGGGGGATCTCCGTCATCAAGTCCCGGGGCACGGCGCATTCGAATCAGGTGTGGGAGATGATTCTTGACGACACCGGTGTCAGGCTGGCAGAGCCATACACCGGGGGCGGCGGGGTGTTGATGGGCACGATGCGCTGGGAGCGTGAGCACGCTATTCGCTCCGCGGAAGAGCTCACCAAAGCCGCCGCAACGCAGAACCGATTGAAGCTGGAGCAAGAGGGCGAGGCGTTGGACGCTCAACGGAGCTCGCTCGACCGCCTGATCCAGGACAACCGGGACGAGAAGGCGCTGGCAAGCCACGAAACGGCAACTCGAGTCGGCGATCGCGCTGAGCAGCGCATTGAGCTGACCCACATGCGCCGACGAGGCGAGCGGAGCGGAGAGCGGACGGCGAAAGCCAGAAAGCCAGAAAGCCAGAAAGCCAGAAAGCCAGAAAGCCAGAAAGCCAGAAAGCGGAAAGCCGAAAGCGCGGAACGCAAGGCCGAAGGCGAAAGGCGCAGGAGGCCGGTGAGCCAACAATAGTATGAGCGCACTGGTCAAGCTCCGCCTATACGTCGCCGGTGACGGCCCCAACTCGCTGCTGGCGATCGCGAACCTGAACGCGATTTGCCGCGAGCATTTGCCGGATCAGTACCATGTCCAACTAGTCGACGTGCTGCTTGATCCCCAGCGCGCCCTGGCGGATGGCGTGTTCCTGACGCCGACGCTCGTCAAGCTCTCGCCCGGCCCCATCCGCAAGATCGTCGGCACGTTGAGCCAAGCGGTGCCGGTGCTCCTGGCCCTCGGGCTCCCGGTCCCAACCGCATGAGCAATTCGATGATGGTCCGCCCCAGCGACGTCGAGAGTGAAGTCCTTTCCCTGATTCGGGGGCTGCACGACACGGAGATTCGGTTGAAGGAGCTCACAGCCAGCGAAGTGGATGCCGTCGTGCATCCAACGGGCCGCTCCTATCTCCTTCATGAGGCCCAGCAGCAGCTGATTAAGAGCGAGGCGGTTCAGCACCGGCTCGCGGAGACGCAGCTGGCGATCATCAACGCGCTTCCCGCCCACGTGGCCCTGCTCGATTCCGAGGGCGCTATTGTCTCCGTCAACGACGCCTGGAAGCGGTTTGCCGGCGTGAGCACCGGTGGAATCGCCGATGCCGGCGTCGGCGACAACTATCTCGAGGTATGCGACCGAGCGTCCACCGAGTGGGCGGCTGAGGCCCACAGCGCCGCCGTGGCGATCCGGGCGGTGCTCGCCGGTGTCTCCCACCCGGAAACCATCGAGTTTCCCGCTCATTCACCGGACGGGGAACGGTGGTTCGGGCTGATGGTGGCTCCGCTCGCCGGCGATCGGAACGCGGGCGCCGTGATGATGCATGTGGACCTCACCGAGCGCAGGCTGACGGAAGAGACGCTCCGGCGGCAACGAACGGAGCTCCGACTGCTGTTCGATCTGATCCCGGCAATGATCTGGTTCAAGGACACCAACAACCGGATTGTCCGGCTCAACAAGCGCGCGGCCGAATTGGCCGGTAAGTCCGTCGAGGAGATCGAAGGTAAGGCGTTCTCCGACGTCTACCCGTCCCAGTCGGCTCGTTCCTTTCTGGACAGCTCGGAGGTGATCCGCTTGGGACGGGCGAAGCTCGGCGTCGTGGATACGCTTCGGAACCGGGACGGGAAGAAGCTGTGGCTCCAGACGGACAAGGTGCCCAGCTTCGACAAGGCCGGCAACGTGATCGGCATAGTTGTCGTGGCCCAGGACGTGACCCAGCAGCGCCGCGCCGACGACCGGCTCCGCGAGCAGGCCTCGCTGCTCGACAAGGCGCAGGACGCAATTCTGGTCCGCGACCTCGACAACCGGATCACCTTCTGGAACAAGGGCGCCGAGCGGCTCTACGGCTGGTCGGTGGAGGAGGCGGTCGGTCGGATCGAGTCGGAGCTTCTCTACGGCGAACCTAACGCTGCCGGTGGGGAAGCCTGGAAGCGGGTGATGGACCATGGAGAATGGGTCGGCGAGCTGCTGCAAGTGGACAAACAGGGCCGCGACTTGATCATCGAAGGCCGCTGGACACTGGTCCGCGACGATACCGGCCAGCCCCAGCGCGTGCTCGCGATCAATACCGATCTCACGGAGCGCAAGCAGCTCGAGCAGCAGTATTTCCGGGCCCAGCGACTGGAGAGCATCGGCACGCTCGCCGGGGGGATCGCGCACGACCTCAACAACATGCTGGCACCGATCATCATGTCGGTGGACCTGCTCAAGATGACCGTGACGGATCCGGAGGATTGCGAGCTGCTCGAGACGATCGGCGCGAGCGCCCGGCGGGGTGCGGAAATGGTCAGTCAGGTGTTGTCCTTCGCCCGCGGCATGGAGGGCCGCCGGGTCGAGCTCGGCGTCAAACACCTGGTCCACGACCTGGAAAAGATCGTCCGCGACACGTTTCCCAAGAACATTCACATCCGCACGCTGATCAGCCGGGACCTCTGGACCGTGCTGGCGGACCCCACCCAGCTGCACCAGGTGCTGCTCAATCTCTGCGTCAACGCCCGGGACGCGATGCCGGCGGGTGGGACCATCGTCATCACCGCCGAGAACGTGAGCCTGGACACGAAGTTCCGGGTCATGAACGACGAGTCCCAGTCCGGACCTCACATCAGCATCCAGGTCGAAGACGGCGGCCTCGGCATTTCGAAGGCGGTCCTCGAGAAGATCTTCGATCCGTTCTTCACGACCAAGGCGTTAGGTAAGGGCACCGGCCTCGGCCTCTCCACCTCGCTCGCCATCATCAAGGGCCATGGTGGGTTCATCCGGGTCTATAGCGAGGAAGGGAAGGGCACCCGCTTCCGAATCTATCTGCCGGCCCACACTGCCCCCAGCGCTCCGACGCTGGCGGATGACCTCGCCGAGCTTCCCCGGGGACGGGGCGAGGTGGTGCTGGTCGTGGACGACGAAGCCTCCATTCGACAGGTGGCCCGGCAAACCCTGGAGACGTTTGGATATCGGGTTCTGGTGGCGTCCGACGGCGCCGAGGCGCTGACCGTCTTCGGAAAGCACCAGTCGGAGATCGCGGTGGTGCTGACCGACATGATGATGCCGGGCATGGACGGGTCGTCCACCATCGAAAAGCTGATCGAAATGAACCCCTCGGTGCGGATCGTCGCCGCGAGCGGCCTCTCCGCCAACGGCGACATCGCCAAGGCCCTCGGCGAGAACGTCAAGCATTTTCTCCAGAAGCCGTACACGGCGGAGTCCCTGCTCAACGCGCTCCGGCACGTCCTCGCCTAACGGCGTGCCGGCCGGCCCGGCGTCGCCCGCTCAGGCCAGCACGGCGTCGATCGCCGCGAAGAGCGCCTCCACCTGGATCGGCTTCGACACGTAGTCGTCCATCCCCGCCGCCAGGCAGCGGTCCTGATCGCCCTTCATGGCGTGGGCCGTGATGGCGATGATCGGCAGGTGAGCGCCCGAGGACTTCTCGCGCGCGCGGATGATGCCGGTCGCCTCGAAGCCGTCCATCTCGGGCATCTGCACGTCCATCAAGACCAGGTCGAATCCACCCGACGCCGGGTCATCCAGCGCCTCCAGCCCCTCCTTGCCGTTGCCGGCGATGACGACCGCATGCCCGCGTTTTCCGAGCATCCGCGCGGCCACCATCTGATTGATCTTGTTGTCTTCGACCAGGAGGATGCGGAGCTTCCGGCGGTCTTCGCGCAAGGAGTGACGGGTGACGACGCGAGCCGGGCCGGGAGCATCGGGCGGCGTGCCGAGGACCGTGAGGATGGCGGCCTGGAGCTCGGCCTGATTGATCGGCTTGATGAGATAGGCGGCAATTCCCGCGGTCCGGCACTTGGCGCCGTCGCCCTGCTCGCCGGCGGATGTCAGCATCAGGATCGTAACCCGGGCCAGCTCGGGATCCTGCTTGATCGCCTCAGCCACGGAGAATCCGTCCAGGTCCGCCATCTGCGAGTCGAGCAGCACGAGCGGAAATGGCGATCCGGCGGCTTTGCTCGCTTGCATGGCGGCCACTCCTGCCCGTCCACTCGCCGCCAGGACCGGTTTCATGAACCAGCGCTCGAGGGTGCCCTCGAGAATCCGGCGGTTGACGGCGTTGTCATCCACGACGAGCACCGGCATATCCCGCAGCCGCGCTATCTGCGCGTCTCTCGCGCTCGGTATGGTGGGCTGCGTCTGCTGTAGGCCGAACGATGCAGTGAAGTGGAAGGTGCTGCCCTTCCCGATCTCGCTCTCCATCCAGATGCGGCCACCCAAGAGCGCAACCAAGTTGGCCGAGATCGCGAGGCCGAGGCCGGTGCCGCCGTACAGCCGCGTCGATGAGCCGTCGGCCTGAACGAACGGCCTGAAGATCGCCGCCTGCTGCTCCGCCGGCACGCCGATGCCGGTGTCCGCCACGCTGAAACGCAGGATCGCGTCGAGATCGGTCTGCGTCTCGGCGGAGACGGTCAGTACCACCTCACCACCCTCCGTGAACTTGATGGCGTTGCCCACGAGATTCGTGATGATCTGGCGGAGCCGGCCGGGGTCGCCGAAAACGGCGGTCGGCACGTCGGCGCCGATGTCGTAGGCCAGCTCGAGGCCCTTGGCGTGAGCCCGCGCGGCCAGCAGCTTGAGCGCGGTGGCGAGGCAGCCGCTCAAGTCGAACGGGATTACATCCAGGGTGAGCTTTCCGGCCTCGATCTTCGAGAAATCGAGGATGTCGTTGATGACCGTGAGCAG
>JBDTOH010000340.1:0-6398 GCA_039933355.1 Gemmatimonadota bacterium
GTGGATCATACGCGCGACTTACCGTCCTACCGTCCTACCGTCCTACCGTCCTACCGTCCTACCGCCTAGGGAACAGCCATTCCCAATGCGCTCCCGCCCGCTCCACCGCGCGCTGGCGATCCTCCGGAAGCAGCATCCTTCGCGCAATGAGATGGCGGGCGGCTTGATCCGCGCGGGCGAGATAGGCCTCCTTCGTCCCATAGAGGAGCGCGATGCTCGGGCGGGGATCGTGCGCGGCTTGCCGCTCGGCTTCGGTGCGGGGGAGCGCGAGGTAGGTCCCCAGGATCCGGCTCATCTCCGTGGTATCGCCCGGTAACCCGCGGCGGAGGTTCCACGGGAGGTAGGTCGCGAGCGGCGCGTCGATCTCCACCACCCTAACGCCGCCCTTCTCGTTCCCCAGACTGTCAACCTGCGCCACCCGGACGGGGAAACGTGGTCCGAGGAGCGGCGGCTCGTGGTCAATGATGCCTTCCGCCCAGCGCGGACCAAAGTCGAGCCGGTCCGGCTCGTGAACGACGGTCGGGCGGCCGAGATCGGGAATCGCGGGAAGGCGGAGGCGGTCGATCGGGACGAGGTCACCGGTCGCGAGGCGCGGATAGGCGCTCGGCGGCGGGGCCACACCGTCCCGCACCCACGCGACGAAGCTCGAAAGCAGCGCCCGCATCGGCAGGCGATTGTCCATGGGTTGGTTGCGATATGCGCGCGAGCCCGGATGGCGGGCCGACTCGGGCGGCGGGAACGGGCCGGAGACGTGCTGCGCCCCGGCCATGTGATAGATTCGCTCGTTAGGCACTGGCGCCACGTCGGTGCGCCCATCGGGCGAGGTGTGGATCAGCGACGCGGCGCGGCCCCAGTACTCGTAGCCTCCGTTGACCTGGAAGATCAGCGGCGCGTGCGCCGGATCGAACAGGTGCGCCAGCAGTCCGTCGGTGCGCCCGGTGAGGGGATCGGTCTCGGGTTTGGTCGTGAACGGGAAGAGGTCGGTCGGGTAGAAGAACGCGTCGAAGCGGTGCGCATCGCGCGAGGGCTGCGCAAAGCGGTGATTGAAGCTTCCCCGCCCGCCTCCCGCGATCTGAATGAACATCCCGTCGTACGCCTTGCGGCCCCGCTCGTCGGTGTTGAATCCCTGATAGAGGAACTGCCGCAGGAACCGGCCGGTCTGCGAGATGCCGAACGCGATCCCGCGCGAGACGGCGAACGGGCTGGCGGGATCGTGCTTCGCGTTACTGATGACGTCTCGCACCACCGCGAGGCTGAGGCCCGACACCTTGGGATTCTCAGCCCGGTAGACCAGCTCGTAGATCCGCCCGGGCTCGAATCCCGCGGTGCGGTAGATGGACCGGCCGTCGGGGACGACGCTGTCGCCCGCCTCGCGCGCGAACCGCCACTCGCTCCGAGGAACGGTCTGGCGGGGCGCGTCGCGGCCGTCCCGCACGGTGAGGACGTTGTCGGCGCCGTCCGGGTCGAGGACCGGATACGCGGTGTGATTTCCGTGAGCGAGCCCTAACGTCTTGGTCGCGCGGGGGACGACCCAGTCCGAGCGGACGAGCCCGGTAATCGCGGCGCCGCCATCGCCTAACGCAACGGGCGCCTCGAGGCCGAGCAGGTCGGGAGACTCGGGCACGTCGTACTGCCACCCGATCCAGATCACCGTCAGCCCGAGCCGCATCAGCAGCCCGTCACCGAGCTCGGCCGCCGTGGAGGGGTGGGCGCTCGTGGTCGCGAGGTTGAACTCGTTCAGGGTCCACGCCCCGCCCCGATTGGTCACTTCGACGAGCGCCAGTGCGTTCGCGGGCGGATGCTTGGGACGGAGCGCCGTGAACTCGGCCCAGGCTTCGACCAGACCGGCGCTGGTGCGAGGAGCGCGGCCGAGATCGACGATTCGCGCGTTGTATCGATTGCCCGGATCGAACGCGAAGAGGATGCGGCCTTCGATCAACTCGTAGGCTCCGTACGACCCGAATGCCTGCCCGCCGAGCACGTCGACCCGCTTCACGACCTCGACGCGAACGACCTCCGCCGTAGACCCCCGGGGCGAGAACAGGGCCAGCCCGAGCATGACGGGAATTGAGCGGCGCAGCGATTTGGGCATCGTCGGCTACCTCGGCGCAAGACTGGGGATGGTGCTGGTCAGCTACTCCACTCGTGGGACACCGGCAAGCGGACCGAAGAGTGGATGACGAGGGCGCTACGCTGCCGGGGCCGTCCAAAGAAATCAGCGACCGCGCAGGACGTCGAGGCTCAGGATGCCGGAAGCCCGCGGGCCCTGCGGACCGGCCCTTGAATCGACCGCGGCCTCGAGCGGAACGGTCAGCCGAGGTGGCTTTCCCTCAGACCCTCGAAGCTCACGGGACAAAGCCCCGTGCCGCACATCTTTGTCATGATTCGGCGCACTTCATCGGGCGCCAGGCTGGGCCGGTAGGGACGCTCCGCCTGGAGCGCTTCGCAGACGTCCGCCACGGCCAGGACCCGGGCCGGAATCGAGAGCTGCTCGGCCGTTAGGCCGCGGTGGTAGCCGCTTCCGTCGAGCCGCTCGTGATGCGACGCTGCCACTTCGGCCAGATCCTGGAACCGCGCGATCCGATGCAGAATCTGATGGGTGAACCCGGGGTGCAGCTCGACCGCCGCGCGTTCCACGTCGGTCAGCTTGCCCGGCTTGTCGAGGATCTCGTTGGAGACGCCGAGCTTCCCGATATCGTGGAGCAACGCAGCCCGGCGGAGCTCGGGGAGCTCGACGCGATCATGTCCCGACCGATTTCCTCGGCGGATGCGGCGATCTTGGCGATGCGCCGCACCCGCTCCCACGTCGAGGCCTCGGGAGCGGTGTGGGAGAACGCGTACCCCGCAGCCGGAAGGAGCGCGGCCCAGTCGATCAGCTTGTGATCCCGCTTGAGCTCGTGATCATCGCCGCCGAACAAGGCGGCGAGCCGAGCGGCGTTGCTCGAACAGCCGGCATCCTTGAGCAGGAGGGCGTAGAACAGATCCGACCGCTCGGTCGAGCTGAGCCCGAGCTCGCGCGCCAACCGCATCCCGATCACGCAGCTCCGGGCCGAATGGCCTATCGCCTGGCCTTCAGTCAGGTCGAGCGCAAAGGATAAAGCGGAGATGATCTCGGAGAGGCGGAACTGATCCGGAGCGGCGCCGGTGGCGAGATAAGCCGGCTCGACCTGAATAGGATCGACCAAACCCTCAACTGGCTGGCTATGCATTGGCCGCGAACCGGGCGAGTTTCGTGCCGAGCGCGGCGGCAGATGGCCCAACCGCCGGCCAAGAACGCGATTCCGGTCGGGTCCCCCAATGCCCTCTCCATCCCAAGCCTGCGACGTCCTAGGAAACCGGCGCAGCCTCGCCCGCGACGACCAGCAGAGCACCGCGCCGTCATGGGACCAGAGCGGAAGACCGCACCGTCCGGCCGAATGCCGGATTGATCCCGTCCAGCCTCGGCACCTCCACCACGGCGCCGGTGCCCAGGAGATCGACGAATTCGCTCGGGGCCGGGTTCGAGGGGTGATTGGGCTGCTTGAAGAGCCGGTACGTGACTCCAACGGGGAGACAGTGCCGCACCGAGATCACCGTGTCGTCGAACTTGTCGCCTTGGGCGAAGCGATTGCCGTAGTCGTCGATCGTGCTCTCGGCGGGATCGAAGATGGCGAGCCGGTGGCCCTCGAAGTTGGATCGCTCGAATAGGTCGACCCACCAAGTTCCAGCGGCCGCGCCGTCACCCCAGTACTCCGACATCCGAAACAGACCGTCGCCGCGGAAGTGGAACGCAGCGTAGATGGCGAGCCCGCCGGCCGCGGACACGAAGGCCCCGCCTGCTCCGGCGAAGCTGCAGAACTCGTCGGCGCCGCGGAATCGGCGGGCGGCCACGAACACCGGGGTCGGCGCGGCGGGGGATGCCGCGGTCGCCGCCGTCGTCGTGACGCTCATGCCGGCCGGCGGGGCGATCTGATAGAGGTCGGCCCAGTCCTCGCCGGCCTGGTTCGGCGCCATGACATCGCTGTTCCGCGTCCCGATCAGAAAGAGCGAAGGCGCCGCGGTCCCCCGCTCCCAGATGAACGTCAGCGCCTGGTAGTGCGGCTTGGCCGGCATCTCCGGGTTAGGCGGAGCATAGACCCAGGCGCCGAAGGGCTTCCAGTCGGGCTCGAACGCGGTCTGCCGATCCCCCGGGGTCACCGCACCCTTGGAGACGAAGAAGTCGATTCGCCCCGCGGCCTCGCTCCCCTGCTCATCCCTCCAGATCGCGGCGAGAAAGTGGCCGCCCGGGGTCCGGGTCAGCGCGATCGCGCCGGCGGCGCGGGTCTCGACCGTGATCATGTTAGGCGTCCCGTCCCCCGCCGCCGAGCCGATCCACCGGGGGGCCATCGGATCGCTCAGATCCAGAAAGACGACGTGCGCGGGGACCGGGCCTTCGAGCGGGACCGCTATGATGTCGCCCAGGACACTGATCCCGCCGGCGTGCCATCCATCGCGGTCGATCGCAAACACCCGGCGGAGCCGATCCCCGTCGGGAGGCGTCCTCGGGCTCTTCCACAAGTTGGAGCCGAGTGGTCCCCAGGTGCTGCGAGGATCGCATTCGACCAGGAAGAGGTGGGAGACTTTGTGCTTGAGGTCGCCGCCGGAGATAACCAGCAGATTGTGCTTCTCGAGGCGTTGGATTCCCTGGAAGTGACTCTGCGTCTCTCCGCCGCCGACGTTCTGGAACATGTAGGCGGGATTGGGAAACTTGTCCATGTCCCACGAGCCGAGCCGCTCGGGACGGGTCCGCAGCGTCTCAAAGGCGGCGGCCACACCATCCACAACGCCGGGCTGGGTGTCGAGCAACGTGCCGGCCGGCACGAACAACTTCGGCGACGGGAAATACTGTGCGTCTTCGCTCATGGCGCCCCCGAACCCGGTAGCCGCGCGTGCCGCGCGAATAACAGCAGCCGATACGAACCGCCCACGCGAACGGTTGCCTGGGCCAAGTGGTCGCCGACCGGGCGCGAGGAGAGCCAGTCGAAGTCCAGCGCGAGCATCGCGCCGAGATTCTGTTGGCTGCCCCAGTCGATTGAGAGGGTTGCGCCGGCGCCCGCCGCCGTGCGGTCGAGGCCGGTCAATGCCGACGTGCTGAACTGGCGCACCTGGAAACGAGGAGCGAGGGAGAGCATCACTTCGCCGATGCCGGGCGGTGCGAAGAGGAGACCGCCGCCCGCGCTGATCGACGCATCGCGGACGCTCGTGCCGGCGTGCAGCTCGTTCCCCAACCCGGCGACGCCGACACCGCCGGAGATCCACGCCAGCCGGGCCGGCGTCTCGGTCTCGGAGACGACCTGGGTGATCGAGACTCCAAAGCCCAGCGATGCCGGCGCGCCGTCGGCAACGGCAGAGAATCGTGAGCCGCTGAGGCGGAGCCGAGTGTGCGAGTTCTTGATCGCCACGTCGGCATCGACGCCCACGGCCCACGCCCGTTGGGGGACGCTGAAGCCCGGCCCCTTAGCCAGGTCTACGCGAAGGATGGAGAAGCCGTGCGCGACGGGTGGTGTTGCGCCCGACCGACTGGGCGACTGGCCGGCCACTGCCTGGACCGGCAGCCACACGATCGCGAGCCCGGCCCGCGCGGCGATGACCCACGCAGCTCGGCCAACTTTTCTCGTTCCGACCATTCCACCTCCATGGGCATTCGGCAGGCAAGTATCGATGATGGGACGGGTCCGGCACCATCCAAGGTAGAGCGTCGCCGAAGTTGATCAAGGACGGAGGCCGGACCAGGTCCTCCCGGCGAAACCTCTCACCGGC
The DNA here is from genome assembly GCA_039933355.1 of Gemmatimonadota bacterium. Classification (GTDB taxonomy): domain Bacteria; phylum Gemmatimonadota; class Gemmatimonadetes; order Gemmatimonadales; family GWC2-71-9; genus SHZU01. The sequence continues at coordinate 5,779 of JBDTOH010000340.1, forward strand.
GATCATTCCAGCTGCACGCCATCGGCCGGGAGCCCCATGAGCACCTCTTCGCGCCGCCCGGAACCTCAGAGCTTTTTCGAGGATCATTTCATGTGCGACTTCAGCAATGGCCAGCACGCCGGCCCGACCGCCGCGGACGAGTTTGTCCTCGACACGCCGTTCCTCCGCGAGTTCATCGGGTTCGCCCGGAGCACGATAGCCCATGCCGCCACGCCTGAGCAGGCCTGCGAGTGTCTCGAGCCTCGCTTCCGCGAGCTGCTCGTAGACCATACCTGGTTGCCGGACGAGTATCAGCGGGACGCGCCGGCGAGCGGAATGGGCGGTGGTATAGGACAGTGGCTCTTGTTTCGCGAGCGGGGCGGCTCGCTCTGCTTGTTCAGCCTGGTCGTGCCGCCCGGGGCGGCAACGCCGGTCCACGATCACCTGGCGTTCGGCATCGTCGGACTCTACCGGGGGAGTCAGGATGAGGAGTTCTTCCTCCCCGAGCACGGCGCCCTCGTGCGAACCAAGCATCGCCCACTGCTTCCCGGCGACTATTACCGGCTGATTCCCCCGCGCGACGACATTCATCGCGTCCGGACGACGTCGAGCACGACATCGGTATCGATCCACCTGCTCGC
>JBDTOH010000341.1:0-6396 GCA_039933355.1 Gemmatimonadota bacterium
AGGGAAAAGGCCGCCGCCCGCCGCATCCAGCTCAACATGGAGGCCGAGAAGGAGCTCGGCTCGATCCAGGCGGACGCGCGCAAGCTCAAGCAGATCGTGTACAACCTGCTCTCCAACGCGGTCAAGTTCACCGTCGATGGCGGCCGGGTAACCTTGCGCGCCAAGCGGGTCCAGCGTGATGACGTCGGTCGGCTGGGCGGCGCCTGGATGGGCCGCGCCCTTCCGCTCGGAGACAGCGACTTCGCCACATTTCTCAAGATCAGCGTCGTCGATACCGGCATCGGCATCACCACGGTCGGGTTAGGGCACTTGTTCAAGCCGTTCAGCCAGATCGACAGCGGCCTTTCGCGTCAGTTCGAAGGCACCGGCCTCGGTCTCGCGATGGTGAAGCTGCTCGCCGAGCTGCACGGTGGCGCGGTGGCGGTGGAAAGTGCGGTTGGCGAGGGCTCCTGCTTCACCGTCTGGCTGCCGCTCAGAACCTCGGACGAGGGACTCATCCCATCGGTCGCTGGGCCGGACTCTCGCACCGCGAGCGTCACGCAGGCCCGGGTCGCGCTCGTAGTCGAAGCGGACCTCAAGTCCGCGGATCTGATCCGGAGCCAGCTCGAGACGGACGGCTTTCACGTGCTCCACGCGGCCACGGCCGAGGCGGCGCTCGTGCTCGCGACCGAGCAGCCCCTGGACCTGATTACCCTCGCCATCAAGCTGCCTAACATGGACGGCTGGGAGTTTCTCGGCCGGATCCGGCTGGTGCCGGATCTCCGCCGGGTTCCGGTCGTCATCATCTCGGTCGTGGCGGACCGGAACAAGGGCTTCTCACTCGGTGCGGCGGCGGTGTTGGAAAAGCCGATCTCCCATGAGCAGCTGTACGAGGCGCTCGTGGATGTGGGCCTCTTCCCGCTCACGGCGGGCCGTTCGCTCAAAGTGCTCGTCGTCGACGACGATCCCAAGGCCGTGGAGCTGATCGCCCTTCGCATTACCGGCCTCGCCGGCACCGTCCTGCGCGCCTACGGTGGCCTGGAAGCAATCGAGCTCGCGCGACGGGAGCGGCCCGACGTGCTCATTCTCGATATCATGATGCCCAATGTGAACGGCTTCGACGTCGTGGCGGCGCTTCAGGAGCAGCCCGAGACGGCCGGCATTCCAATCCTGGTGGTTACCGCGAAGCACATCACCGGTGAAGATCGCGCCCGGCTGAACGGCTACGTCGCCGCGATCATGGAGAAGGCCGACTTCGACCGGGAGCGCTTCAAGTCCGAGGTTCGGCGGGCCATGTCCGGACGTCAGGCGGTCGTTTGAGATGGCAAAAGTGCTGATCATCGAAGACAACGCCGCCAACATGACCTTGGCCGTATTCCTTGTGGAATCGGTGGGCCATACCGTCATCACGGCGACGAACGCAGAGACCGGGCTGACCCTGGCGCGTGACGAACAGCCCGATTTGATCCTCATGGATATCCAGCTTCCCGGCATGGACGGCCTCGAGGCCACGATGCTGCTCCGTCGGGATGAGGCGACGCGCACCATTCCGGTGATCGCTCTCACCGCCCTCGCAATGAAGGGCGACGAGGAGAGGATTCGAGCCGCAGGGTGTGACGCCTACATCGCAAAGCCGATGCGCTACCAGGAGCTGCTGGCGACCGTCGCTGCCCAGCTGGCCCGCACATGACCGCCGTCGCTCCAGCCGTTCTGCGCACGCCGCGCATCCTGATCGTGGACGATGAACGACAGAACCGGCAACTGATGGAAGTCATGCTCGGGCCGGAAGGCTTTCTGCTCCGCACGGCCGCGAGCGGAGAGGAAGCGCTCGCCATGGTTGCGGAGGAGGCGCCCGACCTGATCCTCCTCGACATCATGATGCCCGGCATGGATGGCTACCAGGTCGCCGAGAGAATCAAGGGGAACCTCGCGACGAAGGACATTCCGCTCATCATGGTGACCGCGCTAGGCGACCGGACCTCTCGGATGCGCGGTCTCGGCGCCGGGGCCGAGGACTTCATCACCAAGCCCGTGGACCGCGCCGAGCTGTGCGTGCGTGTGAGGAACCTCGCCCGCCTCAAGGCCCTCGGAGATGAGCGGTACGACCGGAAGCTCGAGGGCGAGGTCGACTCGCGCACGGCCAGTCTCCTCGCCCGAACGAACACCCTCGAGCAAAAGACCGCGGTCCTCACGGAGCAAGCCGCGCTGCTCGACCTCGCGCAGGACGCGATCGTGGTCCGCGATCTGGACGGTCGGATCATGTTCTGGAGCCGCGGCGCCGAAGTGATGTACGGCTGGGACCACACCGAGGCCGTGGGACGCGACATGAACGAGTTGCTCCAAACCCGCTTTACCGAGCCGCCCGCGGAGATTGAAGCCGCCCTGCAGCGCTACGGGCAGTGGGAGGGCGAAGCGATTCACTACCGGCGGGCCGGCACCCCCGTGAACGTGGCGAGCCGGTGGGCGCTGCAACGAGACGCGGCCGGCGCAGGGGTTCGCGTTCTGACCATCAACAACGACATCACCGCCCGCAAGCGGAGCGATGCGGACCTTCTCTCGCTGAGCCAACGCCTGGCCCTTGCGACCGCCATCGGAAAAGTGGGCGTCTGGGAATGGGACCTCGACACCAATACGCTGACGTGGGATGCCACCATGTTCGACATCTACGGTCGCGCACCCATCCTTCCGATGCCGTATGACCTATGGGCCGCCGCCGTGCATTCCGAGGATCTGCCCGCCGCGAAGGCCGCGATGCGGACGACCATTGCCGACAAGGGTCAGGGATCTGCGGAATACCGGATCGCCCGGCCGGATGGATCCATGAGAAACATCTCCGCGGTCCAACGCGCGGTGCTCGACGAGAACGGCAACGTCAGCCGAGTCATCGGCGTCAACATGGACGTCACCGAACGGAAGCACGCCGAGGGAGTCCTCGAGCACCAGTTGCGCTTCAAGGACGACTTCTTGTCGCACGTCTCCCATGAGCTCCGCTCGCCGCTCACCGCCATCAAGCAGTTCAGCTCGATCCTGCTCGCCGGATTGGCCGGGGAGCTCAATCCCGAGCAACGCGAGTATCAGGAGATCGTCCTCAAGAACATCGGGCAGCTGCAGGCCATGATCGATGACCTGCTCGAGGTCACTCGTCTGGAGACCGGCAAGCTCACGATCGACCTGGAGAGCGTGTCCTTGGCGAACGCCGTAACGGACAGCCTCAACACCCTTCAGGGAGCCGCCCGCGCCAAGGGCGTCACGCTTTCGCTCGATCTGGCGCCGGATCTGCCTCAGGCCCACGCCGATCAGACTCGCGTCCGACAGATCCTGATCATCCTCCTCGACAACGGCATCAAGTTCACGCCAGAGGGCGGTGAGGTCTCGATTCAGGTTCGGGTGCAGCCGGAAGATCCCCGATTCCTCACTGTCACCGTGGCGGACACGGGCTGCGGAATCAGCCCCGAGGTTGCCGACCGAGTATTTGAACGTCTGTACCAGGTCTCGGACCCGGTCTCCGCGAGCCGTAAGGGGTTGGGGCTGGGCCTGTATATCTGCCGGGAGCTGGTAACCCGGCAAGGCGGCCGCGTCTGGGCCGAACGGCGGCCCGAGAAGGGCAGCGCGTTTTCGTTTACGCTGCCCGTGCTTTCGCTCCGCAGCGCCATAGCTCCACTCCTCCGAAACGACCAATGGCCGGCGGAATCGATCTCCCTCGTGATGGCGGAAGCAGTCTGGCCAACCGGCTGTTCGGACGACTTGCGAGCGTCGTGGTCGCAGGAGCTCCGCGCCATTGTGCTCCCTTGTTTGCTCCCCGATCTCGATGCGCTTCTGCCTAACCTGACCTCGGACAGCCGGATCGAGCGGCTCTTCATCGTCGTCTTTTCTGATGAGACCGGCGCCGCGGCGCTCGCCAACAGAATCAAGGGGCAGATCGAGCGCAGCGCTCGCCTGAATGGAGCGTGGCTGTCCCCAACGATGTCCTTCATCCGGCTGCAACCGTTGCCGCAAGTGACCGGCGGATCGACCGAGGAGATTCTGAGCCATATGGCTGCACACCTCACCGAAGCGATTACAACTCACACCACGGCGGCGATCGATCATGACTAACAAGAAGATTCTCATCGTTGAAGACGACGCCGACGTGCGTCTCGGCTATCGGGTCCTGCTCAAGGCCAACCAATACGATACCTTCTTCGCCGCCGACTCGACGTCGGCGGTGAGCGAAGCCCGAAAGCATCTGCCCGACCTCATCATTCTCGATCTCGGGCTCCCTGCCGGCGACGGTTTCGTCGTATTGGACCGGTTCAAGACGAACACCTACTTGGCTCTCATCCCGGTGGTTGTGGTGTCGGCTCGCGACGTACAAGCGAACAAGGAGCGCGCGCTCAAGGCGGGGGCCAAGGCGTACATACAGAAGCCGTGGAACGACAGTGAATTGCTCGGGATCATCAGTCAGCTGATCACCCCGCACGTGTTCGCGGCAACGGGCAAGCCGGACCATCCGGATGAGAATTGACCGGCGGCCGTTGAAGCGCCGGCCGGGCTGAGGGAGCATGGCTGGTCCTGAGCCGACGAGCGGACCGCGGACGCCTCGGATTCTGATCGTGGACGACAGCCGCAAGAACCAGCAGGTGCTGGAAGGCATGCTCATGCAGGAAGGCTATTGCCTCGTCACCGCAACCAGCGGCGCCGAGGCGCTCGCGGCGGTCGCCTCGGAACCACCCGACTTGATCCTGCTCGACGTCATGATGCCCGAGATGGACGGCTACCAGCTCGCGGCCCAGATCAAAACCAACCCTGCTAGCAAGAACATCCCCATCATCATTGTCACCGCACTCGGTGATCGCGAAGCCAGACTACGTGGGCTGAGCGCGGGCGCCGAGGACTTTCTCAGCCAGCCCGTGGATCGGGTCGAGCTTTCTGTCCGGGTGAGGAACCTGTTGCGCCTCAAGGCCTACGGCGACTACTACGACAAGTACAGCCGGCGGCTCGAGGGAGTAGTCGACTCGCGCACGGCCGACCTGATCGACAGCGAGCGTCTGTATCGAGAGACGTTCGACGCGGCCCCCGTCGGGATCGTTCACGTCGGACTCGACGGCCACTGGCTCCAAGTCAATCAGCGGCTGTGTGATCTCCTGGGCTACACACGCGCGGAGCTCCGGGGTCACGCCGTCCAGCAGCTGATGCAGTCCGAGGACGTCGAGGGTGAGGCCGAGTCCCGCCGCCGCATGGCCGCCGGGACGTTGGACCGCGATGTAGTCGAGGAGAAGCGGTATCGCCGGCGCGACGGGAGCTTCATGTGGGGGCGGGTCAGGATGTCCCTCCATCGCGACACCGAGGGGATAGCTCAGCATTTCATCTCGGTCATCGAAGACGTCACGGAGCGGAGAGCCGAACGGGCCCACCGCAAAGAGGCCGGGGAGGCGCTTCGCAGGAGCGAGGAGCAGTACCGCCAGATCGTCGAGGCGACCAGCGACGGGATTCTCAAGACCGACTTGGCCGCGCATCTCGTCTTCGTCAACCAGCGCCTTGCCGAGATGCTCGGGTACGAGCCCCGCGAAATGGTCGGTGCGAGCGTCTTCCGCTTTATGAACGCGGCGTCACGAAAGATTGCGATCGATGCGGTGGAAGGACGGGAGCGGGGCCTCAAAGAGGTCTACGACTTGACGCTCTCTCACAAAGACGGCAGGCAGATCTCTGTCAATGTAGCCGGCTCTCCCGTTGTCGAGGGAGAGAGTCGCTTCATCGGCAGCCTGGGCATCGTTCGAGACATGACCGAACGAAATAGGCTCCAATCCCAGTTGATGGTCAGCGACCGGATGGCGTCGGTCGGCACGCTCGCGGCCGGGGTGGCCCATGAGATCAACAACCCTCTGTCCGCCTTGATCGCGAACCTCGACTACATCGCCGAAAGCCTGGCCCGGACCGGCCTCGCCGCCCAGCCGCCGGCCGACCCCGTAGAAAACCAGGCCCGGCTTCACGATGAGATCCTGGAGCCGCTCGCCGATGCCCGGGACGCGGCCCAGCGCGTCCGAGTCATCGTTCGTGATCTCAAGATCTTTTCCCGCTCCCCCAGCGCCGAAGTCCGCGGCTCCGTCGATGTGCGCGCGACGATGGAATCGTCGCTCCGGATGGCGTGGAATGAGCTCCGCCACCGCGCCCGTCTGGTCAAGCACTACAGCACCGTGCCGGGCGTCGAGGCCAACGAGGCCCGCCTGGGACAGGTGTTCCTCAACTTGATCGTCAATGCCGCGCAGGCGGTCCCGGAGGGCGACGCGGAGCACAATGAGATCGGCGTAAGCGCCAGGCTCGAGGGCGATCGCGTGGTCGTCGAGGTGAGCGATACCGGAGCGGGGATCCCGCCCGAGATCATTGGCCGGATCTTCGATGCGTTCTTCACCACCAAGGCCGTGGGCGTCGGCACTGGGC
>JBDTOH010000342.1:0-6392 GCA_039933355.1 Gemmatimonadota bacterium
ATGGCGGTCGCCGCCTTGAGGTTCTGGAGGAACAGCCCGGCTGAGACGAGCAGGACGATCGAGAGCGCGATCTGGGCCACGACGAGGCCCTTGCTCATCCGGGAGCGCGACCCGCCGCTCGGAGCTTCGCCCTTGAGCGCGGGAATCAGGGCGGGACGGGTCGCTTGGAGGGCCGGTGCGAGCCCGAAGATGATCCCCGTCACCACCGAAATCGCGAGCGTAAAGACCAGAACCAGGGGACTGATCGTGAGGTTGGGGCTGAGCTCCACCTGCGCGGGCAGACTCCCGACCGCGAGGTTGGCGATCCGAATCGCCCAGAGCGCCACCAGGAGACCGACCGCGCCGGCGATGCCTGAGAGCAGCAAGCTCTCGGTCAGGAGCTGACGGATGAGCGCCCCGCGCTGCGCACCGAGGCTCAGCCGAACCGCCATCTCCCGAGCCCGATCGCGGGCCCGCGCGAGCATCAGGTTCGCCACGTTGACGCACGCGATCAGAAGAAGCAGCAGGACCACTCCCATGATCACACTGGTCAGGCCGAGCTGCGCGCTCTTGAACATCGGGTGGATCCCTGCGTCGGACTGGAGCACGAGGTTGATCCCGCTGTCCTTATAGTCGTCGGGATAGATCCTGCGGAGGTCCGCGACGATGGCAGTCATCCGCTGGTTGGCCTGCGCGATCGTAACGCCCGGCTTGAGCCGGCCGATCACATTCAGGCTGTTGCTCCCACGGCTCTCCCATTTGTTGGACCCAGGCTGCAGATGGTCGACTTGCGTGAGCGGCGCCCACAAGACCGGGCTGACCACCGGAATACCGCCCTTGAATTCCTCCGGTGCCACCCCGACCACTTGGTAGTTTTGCCCGTCGACGATCACGGACTTGCCGACCACGTTCGGATCGCTGCCGAACTCTTTCCGCCAGCCGGCGTAGCTCAGCACCACCACCGGGTGGGCTCGCCGGCCGCTGTCTTCCTGGGCGACAAACGTGCGGCCACGGAAGGCGGGTACGCCGAGGACCGAGAAGTAATTCGCCGAGACGACCTGGCCCATGATCCGCTGAGGCCGGCCGTCCGCCGACAGGTTTATGGGAACGAAGCTCCACGCGACGACGTCGGTGAACACGTCTTTGGAGCGTTCCCGAATGTCGAGATAGTGAGGGATTGAGTTCGAGCCGAATCCCGAGGTGCCGGGCCAGGTCCGGTAGATCTGGACCAACTGGCCCGCGTCCCGAACGCCGGGAAGCGGCCGGAGGAGGAGCGCATCCACCGCGGAGAAGACCGCGGTATTGAGGCCGATCCCGAGGGCGAGCGTGGCGACGACGATGAGAGAGAAAGTTCGGTTCTTGAGGATTAACCGGAATGCCAGGCGGATGTCGTTGAGCAAAGAGGCCATGCCGGACAAATCCTTGGAAGCGGTGAGACCTCCTTCTACGCCGGCGGGAGGAGTGGAGTTTCAGGTTGGGACGCGGACGACGGTTATGGCCGCCTCTGATCCGGCCGGAGGGCGTCGGCGATCGGTTGGACGGCTCGTGGGTGGCCTTTAACGTTGACGCCGGAGCGCGGCCAGCCGGTCCCGCGCCTGCCTGGTCCGGACATGCCCGGCGCCCAGCTCTCGCTCCAGGCCCGCCAAGCCCTCCACCATGAGCGGCTCCGCCTCCGCCCGCCGTCCCTGCCTGGCCAGCACTTCGCCCAGGACGCTCTTCGTGTTGGCTGTGAGCCAATGGGTCTCTCCCACATGGCGGAGCCGGAGCGCCAGCGCCTCGCGGGCCGCCGCCTCGGCCTCCACGGGCTGGCCCGTTGCCGCGAGCGCCCGGCCGAGGAGCAGGTACGCCGAGCCGAGGTTCGGTTCGGACTCCTGCAAGCCCTGGTTTCGGTACCCGATGATCTCGCGCAGCTTCGGAATGGCCTCCGCCCACCGGCCCTGCTCGACCCAGATCTCGGCCACGGTGCGGAGCGAGATCAGGGTTGCGGTGTTGCCGGCGCCTAACGCCTCGAGCCGGATCCGGTACGATCGCCGCGCGAGCGAGTCGGCCTCGGCGTTCCGGCCCAGGTACGAGAGCGTGAACGCCAGAGGCTGGAGCATGGCCCCGACCAGCACATCGTTCGGGCCGCGGAGCGCGATCGCTCGGTTCACGGCCTCTCCCGCGAGCGGGAGCGCTTCGTCGTAGCGCCCGAGCTGGCTCAGGGATGCGGCGTAGTTGTTGAGCGCGACGACCAGCGACCGCCCGCCCTTGGGATCCTTTCGAAGGACCGCCACCGCTTTACCCGCCATCTCCGCCGAGACGTCGAGCTGACCCCGGTCCGCGAGCAGGGCGCTCAAACTGTTGTAGCCGGCTGCGATCGCGGCCGGAGTCTCGCCGGCCTTCTCGTACGTGACGAGCGAGCGCCGCATCAGCGATTCGGCCTCGGCCAGTTGTCCCTTGCTCCAAAGCGCGAAGGCGAGGTTGTACTCGCTGGTCGCCCCCTCCCAGGTCGGTCGTCCGCTATCGATGCTCTGAGTGAGCGCGTAGGCGCGCCGCAGAATCGGCTCGGCCCGATCCGGTTGATCCAGCTCGTTGAGCGTGCTCCCCAAGCTGTTCCAAAGCGCCCGCCGAACCAGCGGTCGATCGGCGAATGCCGAGTCCAATCGGGTGACGGCCGAGTCGACTGCCTCGGCAACGGTGACTCGCTGCCCCAAGTTCGCGGGCTTTGCGGCGGTGAGCACCGAGCGAAAGAACTCGGTCACCTGCTGCGCCGTCGCGCGCTCGATTTCCGCGCGGTCGCGGGCCACGCGCGCGAGCCCGAGCTGCCAGAGGCTCACCACCGTGCCGACCACGAGGCTGAGCGCGGCCACCACCACACCTGCGACGCCGCCCCGGTTGCGGCGGACGAACTTCCGGGTCCGATAGCCGACCGAGTCCGGCTGCGCCTGGACCGGCAATCCCGCCAGGAATCGCAGCACGTCCTCGGACAGCTGCTCGGCCGAGCTGTAGCGGCGGTCGGGCTCTTTCCGGAGCGCCATGAGGACGATGTTATCGAGCTCGCCGGCCAGGGCCCGCCGGAGGCGGTCGGTGGTGCCTTCGCCGGACGCCGCCGCGGTCTCCGCGGACGCGGCCTCGCTCGGCGGGACGGGCGCCTCTTCGAGCATCCGCCGGCGGATCTCGAGCACCGGCAGATCGGCGCCGACGAACGGCGGCCGGCCGGCCAGAAGCTCGTACAGCACGATGCCTAACGAGTAGATGTCGGTGGCGGTGCTGACCGGCTCGCCGCGGAGCTGTTCGGGGCTGGCGTAGCTGGTCGTCATCGGGAGCATGCCGGTCTCGGTCAGGGCCGGCGTGTCGTCGTCGTCGGTGGGGTCGAGCAGCTTGGCGATCCCGAAGTCGAGCAGCTTGACGGTTCCGTCGGGGCCGACCAGGATGTTGCCGGGCTTGAGGTCGCGGTGCACCACCAGATTCTGATGGGCGTAATGGACCGCGGCGCAGACCTGTCGAAACAGCTGGAGCCGTTCGCGCACGTCGAGCTGGCGGCGGGCGCAGGAGTGATCGATCCGCTCACCTTCGACGTACTCCATCGCGAAGAACGGGCGGCCGTCCGGAGTGACGCCGCCGTCCAGAAGCGCCGCGATGTTCTTGTGCTCGAGCCGCGCGAGAATCTGGCGCTCGTACCGAAACCGCCTGAGGATCATCTCGGTGTCGCGGCCCGCCGGCACCATCTTGAGCGCGACCCGTTTGCTGAACTCCGCGTCCACCCGCAACGCTTCGTAGACGGCGCCCATTCCGCCGCGCCCGATCTCCCGGATGATCTCATAAGGACCGATCCGCGTCCCCGGCTCGATCGATTCGGCCGGTGGATGGGCCAAGTCTTCCGGCAGGAACGCCGGCTGCTCGAACCGGTCTCCGACGTCGCGCGAGGCGACCAGCAGCGCCTCGAGCTCGGCGCGGAGGCTCGGGTCGCCGAAGGTGAGCTCGGCCAGCCGGCGCGCCTGTTCCGGGCGAGGGAGCTCCGATAGCTCCTCGAATATGGCGCGGAGCCGGAGCCAGCGGTCAGCGTCGAGGGGCATGGACACGGCTTGCGGTCAGGAGGTCAGATGGCGGTGGAGCCAGGCGCGGGCCAGCGTCCAGTCGCGCTTGGCGGTCGCGGTCGAGATCTCGAGCAGCGGCGCCGCTTCCTCGATCGTTAGGCCGGCGAAGTAGCGGAGCTCGACCAGCCGGGCCGCTCGAGGATCGTGCTCTGCGAGGAGCTGGAGCGCCTCGTCCACGGCGACGATCTCCTCGGGGGGCGTCGGCGTCGCGACCGGGGCGTCCGGCTCGAGCGTCACGACGTGCTGGCGGCTCCGCTTTCCGGCGGTCCGGCGGCGGGCATAGTCCACCAGGATCCGGCGCATCGCTTGAGCGGCAATCCCGAAGAAGTGGGACCGGCCCTGCCATGACACCGAGTGGTGGCCGAGCAGCTTGAGGTAAGCTTCGCTGACGAGCGCCGTCGGGCTCAGGGTGTGGTCGGGCCGCTCCCGCCGGAGGTAGCCGCCGGCCATCCGCCGGAGCTCGCCGTAGACGACGGCATAGAGACGCTCGTTGGCGTCGGGCTCGCCGCTCGAGATCGCGAGCAGGAGCCGGGTCACATCCGAATTCGGCACGGGTCGTCGGTTGAGTTGTCACGAGTCTCCCTGGTGGCCGAGGGGAAGTCAAGCGCCCGGAGCGACGGGTCCCGGGCTCGGGGTTGTTCACTGGACGGCGGTGAACGGCGAAGGTCCGCCGAAGGACCGCCATCGGGTCGCAGAGACAGACTGCCGGCGTGGCCTGGAGCTCGACCGCAATCAGGCTCGTCACGAACATGACCGTTCCGTCGAGTTCGCCGGCCGGTGTGGTCGCGATATCGATCTCGACACAGGAGCGGGTCCGGCTGTGGCGGAATCGGAGCTACATCCTGCGATGCGCAGGGCCATCGTCAGCACGGAACGGAGCTTCTCATCTGGGCTCAAAGGAAGGATCCACGAAGGCAGGCGCAGAACGGCGGGCGAACGGATCATTCGGGGAGGGGGAGGTCCGGGAGACGCCGGCGGACGGGGGAAGTCCACCGCGGGCGCTGGTGCGAGGAGCGCGGAAGGGCAGAGAGGGAGGGAAGGGTGCGTCCGCCTCAACGAACCGCGGGCAGGATGTAATTCACGATGAGGCCGAGCCCGTTCGATTCGAGAACGCTTGCTTGAGCTCCGGCGCCGCGCCATTCGGTTGTGACCACGATCACGAGGTCGAGCGCGCGGTCCACCCAGATGAACTGCCCTCCGTAGCCCCAGGCAAAGAAGGAGATCCGCCCGCCGCGCCAGTCCAGCCACCAGAGGTACCCGTAGCTCTGTGCGGCGAGCGGCGCTCTTCCCGTCCAATAGCTGAACTTCGGGGTCGTCGCGTTGGCGACCCAATCCGAGGATACGATCATCCCATGCCCGCCGCCCACGTCGCCCGCTTGGAGCCAGAGCGCGCCCAGCTTGGCGAGGTCGCGCGGGCGGAGGTCGAGGCCGGCGCCGCCGTTAGCCTGGCCGTCGGGGAGCAACTCCCATCGTGCCGTGGTGATGCCCAGCGGATCGAACAGATTGCGCTGGGCGAAGTCTTGAGTTGAAAGCCCGGTCGCTCCTTGGAGAACCGCCGAGAGAAGATGGACCGCGGCCGAGTTATAGGTGAACGCCTGGCCGGGCGGGTTCGCCAGCGGACGCTGCAGCAGGTACGCGATCGGATCCGGCGAGAGAACCCAGTCGTTATAGGCGGCGGTGGTGAGCTCGTCCCATTGGAAGCCGGACGACATCGTGAGCAGGTTCTCGACGGTGATCGCTCGTTTGACCGGCTCGAGCCCGTCGAGATGGGCAGCGTCGAGGTAGCCGTCGATCCGCGCCGTCACGCCGGGGAGGAGGCCCTTGGCGATCGCGATCCCGACCAGTGTGGACACGACGCTCTTGGTGACGGACCGCACGTCGTTCACGCTGTCGGCGCGGTTGCCGTTGAGGTACTCCTCGAGGACGAGCCGGCCGTGCCTAACGACGAGCAGGCTGGTGAGGCGGGGGAGGGCTCGGGCGTGGGAGACTGCGGCCGCGAGCTTCCCGGCATCGATCGACTCCGACTCCGGCGTCGCGGCCCGCCACTCGGCGGAGAGGTCGATCGGCGCCGACGGGCCTGCGGGGAGAGCCGGCGTTGGCTCGGTGCAGGCCGCCAGCCATCCCATCGCGGCGGCGAGCCACCACCGGCCGGAGCGGGCCCGCGCGCAGGTCGGACGTCTGTCACGCAACATAGTAAGAGAAGATAGCGCGAACCCTCGTCGCTCCGCCTCGTCAGGCTGGGGCGAACGGCCGCACGCCTCGCCGCCGCCGACACGAGCCTACTATCTTGCCGCCTTGCCGCCTTGCCGCCTTGCCGCCTTGCCGCCTTGCCGCCTT
>JBDTOH010000343.1:0-6383 GCA_039933355.1 Gemmatimonadota bacterium
GAATCCCTAAGCCCCAAGCCCCGGTGCCTTTCCCTACTTCGTGTCCCTAATCCCCAATCTCTCCCTCGCCTCCACCATCCGCCCCGGAAAATTGCTGATAATGCCGGCCGCTCCGTGCTCCCACAGACGAGCGGCCAGGTCCGGCTCGTCCACCGTCCAGACGTGGACCGGCGACCCTCGTTTGCGAGCTTCTGCGATGAAGCGGCGGGTGGGTACTGGAACCCAGTCCTTGTATCGGGCCGGGACGGCATACGCCGCGAACCAGTCCACCGCGACGGGAACGCCGAGAACCGACCGCAGCCATAGCTGGACGATGCCATGGCGCGAAGCACCAGCCAGAAAGGGCGGCTGGCGGAATATCGGGAGCGCCCCATCCAGGAAGGACGCGACGAGGCATCGCTCAAACGCGTCCGTTTGTCGGATTAGATTGGCCACCGGTTGGGCAGCGGCCGCCACTTTGAGCTCGATCAGGAGCGGCGTCGAAGGGTATCGCTCGAGCACCTCGGCCAGGGTTGGGATGCCGATTCCCCTGCCGCGAAAGGGAAGACCTGCCGCATCGGATGAGAACCGTGCGCCGGCATCGACCGCCGCAAGCTCCGTCGAGGTCCGGTCGGCCAGTGGTCCCCTCCCGTCGGTCGTGCGGTCGAGCGTGGCGTCATGATGCACGACCGGGACCCCATCGGCGGAGAGGTGCACGTCGAGCTCGAGCGCGGTGGCGCCCTGGTCGAGCGCGAGATCGAAAGAGGGAAGGGTGTTCTCGGGCGCCAGTCCCGCCGCTCCGCGGTGGCCCACGATCGGGTGGTGGCCGAGCAGGGTCAGCGGATGCTCCGGCACCGTTAGGGGGCCCGGCGGAGCTTGAGTCCAGGAGAGGTCCTGGCCTGCTCCACCCGAAGGGTGTCGTGCTCGACCGGAATCTCGAGCCACTCCCTCCGGTTGCTCGTCGGGGAGGCGAGCTCGACCCGAACTCCGATACCGGAAAACTCCGAGCCCGCGAGCACAGCCACGGAGTCGTCGACCGGCTGGCCGTTCTGCATCACACGGAGCGACGTGGCAGCCAGCGGCCCGGGAGCTGCACCCAGCACCAGAACGCGTTGAGCGGCGACCCGGTCGTCCCCGTAGTGGAGGACGCCTACGAGCGTGGGGTCCCTGCGCGCTTCGATGGGGTTGCTCGCGCTGTAGGTGTCGTGAAAGGCAAAGTACCGCTCCCGGTTCGATGAGCTGAGGGAGACCGATCGAGGCGTCACGCTCGAGGTGAACAGGGTGCGGCCGGTCACCAGGCTGAAGTAGGTCCCCAGGTCTCCGCTTCCGCAGCAGCTATGCGCCACCATCCGGTAGAGGTTCCCGATGGGGACGCCCTCGACCCCGCGGCCGACAATGCGAAACTCCGGCTGCACGGCTGTGCTGTCGGGTCGCCACACCGTGACCTGCGCTTCCGAGCTGGTCGCCTCCTTAGACAGACAATGGCGAATATCGTACGCCTCCTCGAGCACACGGTGCCGAGGCCCGCTGTCGGTGACTACGGTGACAACCCTGAATTGCCGGTTGACCGTCTGAACCGACTCGCAGCCGGCCGCGTCTCGGTAGATCCGGACCTGCGAGCGGGCTTCATGGCTGATGGTTCCCCGGGAAGAGACCGGTCCGCCATCGACCCGCGAGCCCTCGGGGAGGATGGTTGCGACCCGGCAGCCGGTGAGGCCAACCCCGGCGAGCAGCAAACCGGCCGAGTGTCTGAGATTCCAGCGAATGGATACCACCCTGAGGCAGGAAGGTCGGCGAGAATCTAATCGCGCCAGGGCAGGGCGGCAGGAGGCGGGCGGCAAGGCGGCCGGTGAGGGGCGCTAGAGGGAGCAAGACCACCGAACACCCAGGCCCACCGCGCCTTCGAGCCTCCCATTGATCTGGGTGTCCTGCCGTTAGGTGGAGCGCCCTGCCGTCCTGCCGCCTTGCCGCCGCCTACTGCAAACCTCAGCAGCGAAAGAGCAGTCCATCTTCCTAGCGTCAGGCATGTCATTTCGTTGCAACCTTCCGATACGGTTTGACACGCTGATGCGTTCGAACTGTCGCATCCTACCAACGCGTGTCGCCTGACTGTTGCTGGGAGATTGCCTAGCCGTGATTCCACGGTGGCCCTTCGGTGGCCTGCTTAACCCCATTGTTCCCCCCGCGTGTGGCTGGTCGCAGTCTCCCTCGTCTCAAGAACGCAGGCCCGATGTTTGGTGTGGAACCTTTTTTGCTGGGGTACGTTAGACGAAGGGTTCGGCGCAGCAGAGGCGGAAGCGAACAATTTGAGCGGCCGGTTGCCTGGAACGTGGACGGCCACAGTGGAAGAAGAGGGTAGCATGATGTTGGACCCCGTGCTTCACAATATCCAGCAGGCGAAGCAGTCGGCGCAGTTCTTCGCCCAGCTGATGCAGTTGAATCCCGAGTTGATGCTCCCCGCGGCGCTGCCCCTCATCGCGGCCCGCTTGATGGGAGCCGACGGGTTCGAAGAAGAGGACGAGGACGCCCCGGAGCCTGAATTCGCGGTGATCTAGATCACAAATCTGGAAAGCGCCGACTGCGGTTCGCAGCCCCGAGCAATCGCTCGGGGCTTTCTGTTATGCACGCCGTCCAGCCGATTTCGTCGCGCCTCCCGGTCCGCGCCCACTAGTCCTGTCTCATTCTTACGATGGATAGTGCAGTCTGCGCCACGTCCCCACCTTTCATCCGGGCAATCGGCCTGGTCGGCGTACTTTCGCGACCGCGCATTTTGAACGTCGTCGGCGCCCGACCAGCCGCCCTTCTCAGTCACGCAGCCGGGGGGTTCCATTGCAACAACTGGGAAGGGGGAGGCGCATGAGGCCCAACGCCACCAGCAACGGGATCGGGTCGGGTCATCGACTCAGTCAGGCGATTCTCGATACGTTGTCGACCCAGGTCGCCGTCGTCGACGAGCAGGGATCCATCATCGCCATCAACAGCGCGTGGACCCACTTTGTAAGCGAGGCCAGTAACTCGGGCCTTCCCGGGATCGGCGCCAACTATCTGGACCTGGCAAGGCTCGAAAGTGGACCGTACGCCGAGATGGGGTCGGCGGCTTTTCTGGGCATCACCGCTGTGCTCGACGGCTCGCTTCCCCACTTCGCGCTGGAATATCAGGGCCACTCGGCCTTGCAGCGATTTCTCCTCACGGTCTCCCCTCTAGCCGCCACCTCGACGACCGCCGCCGTGGTGACGCACCTCGAGATTACCGGGATGCTGGTTGGGGCGGAACAGTTTCGAGAGCTGGCCCTCCACATCCCCCAGGCTCTTTGGGTGATGGACGCGGAGAGAGGGACGTTTCTGTACGTCAGCCCCGGCTACTCCAGGATTTGGGGTCGCTCCGGCCAGAGCCTGCTGAACGACCCTGGATCGTACCTCGAGGCGATCCATCCTGCGGACCGTGCCATGATGAGCGCCGCGGACGCCGCGATGTGCCAGACCGGCCATCTCGAGGTGGAATGTCATATCGTCCGGCCGGACCAGTCGGTGCGTTTGGTCTCGATTCAGAGCTTCCCGGTTCTGGGCGAACAGGGGCGCCTCGTTAGGTCGATCGGCGTTGTGGAGGACATCACCGAGCGGAAGGCGGGCCAGGATGACCATGCGCGCCTCGCCGCGATTGTCGACCGGTCCGATGATGCCATCGTGAGCAGCACGCTCGACGGCATCGTGCTGACCTGGAACCCCGGAGCCGAACGACTGTACGGCTACGTCGCGGAGGAGATGGTGGGGCGGTCGATTTCGGTCCTTTTCACGCCCGACCACTATGAGGAATACCTCCGCACGATGGAGCGGGCGACCAAGGGCGAGGAGGTCGCCGCCTACGAATCGCAGCGGCTCCGGAAAGACGGCAAACTGATCGAGGTCTCGGCGAGCATCGCCCCGATCCTCGTGAGCACCGGTGAGGTCGTCGGAATCTCCAGGATCGACCACGACCTCGCCAAGGTGAAGCTGCTCGAGGCGCAATTCCGGCAGGCGCAGAAGATGGAGGCGGTCGGCAGGCTGGCCGGCGGCGTCGCGCACGACTTCAACAATCTCCTCACTATCATCGCGGGCTACAGCGAGATTCTGCTCGGCGACCTGCCCCCGGGCGACCCTGGCAGAGACTGGGTCATGGAGATCAAGAAAGCCGGACAGCGGGCGTCGGCTCTGACCCGGCAGCTCCTGGCCTTCAGCCGGAAGCAAGTCCTCGAGCAGAAGGTGGTGGACCTCAACGCGATGGTGACTGAGAGCCGGAACCTGCTCGAGCGGTTGGTGGGCGACGACGTGGATCTGGTAACCCGGCTCGATCCCGATATCGGCCGGGTCAAGACCGATCTTGGGCAGCTGGAGCAGTCGCTCATGAACCTGGTGGTGAATGCGCGCGACGCCATCCCTCAGGGTGGGATGATCACAATCGAAACCGGCAATACAGTTCTCGATCAGACCTACTGCCGCCTGCATCCTGAGGTCCGCCCCGGGCCGTACGTCATGCTGGCGGTGAGCGACACCGGGTGCGGCATGAACGAAGAGACCATGGCAAGCATCTTCGAGCCGTTTTTCACGACGAAGCGTGCGGGGAAGGGAACCGGCCTCGGGCTCGCGATGGTGCACGGGTTCATCACCCAAAGCGGGGGGCTGGTAGTGGTCCGCAGCGAGCCGGGACTCGGGAGCACATTCAAGATCTTCCTCCCGCAAGTCGATGCCGTGGTGCTGCCGCGGACCGCGGAGCAGCGAGTCGAGGCGATGCCGCAGGGCCGGGAAACGATTCTCCTCGTCGAGTATGAGGCGCCGCTCAGGGCGCTCGCGCGCCACGTGCTGCAGGCCTGCGGCTACAAGGTGCTCGAAGCCGCCCATGCCGATGGGGCCATCCGGCTGGCCGAGAGGCACAAGGGCTCGATCCACCTGCTGCTCACGGATGTGGTATTGCAAGGGATGGGAGCGCGCGTAGTGGCCGAGCGGATCGCAGTCGCCAAGCCCGCCATCAAGGTCCTGTACCTGGGCGGCTACGCCGACCAAGCTGTGAGTCCCCCCGGCGCCGTCGAGTCCTACACCGCCATTCTCCCGAAGCCCTTCACGCCGAGCGCGCTCGCAGTCAAGGTGCGCGCGGTCCTGGACGACGAGCGGTGTCAGGAGGCATGGTCGCCATAGGATCATCCCTGCGATAGTTTGGAGGGGTAGCGGCAGGGACGCTCCTCTCCTTGGTCGAGCGTCTCTCCGCACGGATATCGGAGAACGCTATGCGGCTGTCAGCCTTCCTGCTCCTCACCGTTTCCCCGCTCGCCGCTCAGACTCAGTATCAGGATCCGCCACCGGCTATCGCCCGGATCCTCGATGCGCCGCTTACGCCGGTGGCGAGCGTGAGCCCCGACCGCAAATGGCTGCTGCTGATCGAGCGGCCCTCTCTCCCGTCGATCGAAGAGGTTGCCGCACCCGATCTCAAGCTCGCCGGGGTTCGGATCAATCCGGCGACCAACGGATCGTCGCGCGCGTTCACCGCGACCGGCCTGGTCCTCCGTGAGATCGGCGGCACCGTCGAGCGCCGCATCGCGACGCCGGCCGGAGCCCGGTTAGGCGACATGAGCTGGTCACCGGCCGCCGACCGGGTCGCGTTCACGGTGACCGGACCGGCGGGGATCGAGCTTTGGCTGGCGGACGTAGCAACCGGCGCCGCCCGTCGGCTCACCGAAGGGAATCTCAACGGCACCTTCGGCGACCCGTGCGACTGGGAGCCTGACGCGAAGGGCCTGGTGTGCGCGTTCAAGGTCCAAGGCCGAGGGGCGCCGCCGGCCGGCGCGACGGTTCCAGCCGGCCCCGTGATCCAGGAGTCCGAAGGCCGCTCGGCGCCTAACAGGACGTATCAGGACCTGCTCAAGGACCCGGCCGACGAGCAGCTGTTCGAGCACTACTTCTCGAGCGAGCTTCGCCGCGTTGCGCTGGACGGAGCGACCGAGCCGATCGGCAGGCCCGGCGTTCACTCGTCGGTGACCGTCTCCCCGGACGGCAAGTATCTCCTGGTCACCACCCTCCACCGGCCGTTCTCATATCTGGTGCCTCACTATCGGTTCCCGAGCCGGATCGAGGTCTGGGACCGCACCGGTAAAGTGCTCGAGCAGCTCGCCGACGTACCAGCTCCAGGAGGAGGTGCCGCCCTCGTTCGACGCGGTCACCGCCGGACCGCGCCAAGTTCGCTGGCGCTCGGACGACCCTGCGACCGTCGTCTGGGTCGAAGCGCTCGACGGCGGGAACCCGGCAACACCGGCCAAGGCCCGCGATCAGGTCAGAATGCTCGCCGCGCCGTTCACTGGAGCGCCCCGGGCTCTCGTCGATCTCGAGTATCGGCTCTCGAGGATCGAATGGGGTCGGGCGGACTTTGCCGTCGTGAG
>JBDTOH010000344.1:0-6350 GCA_039933355.1 Gemmatimonadota bacterium
ACGGTGGTCCGGCCGCCGAGCACTCGGGGCGGCGGAATGTCCGCATAGAGCTTGCTGTAGCCGAGCTGCTCCCGGCCGGTGAGGATCGGATCACAGAGGTTTTCCCAGAGCACGGCCAGGAATGGACCGCTAGCGCGGTCGCGCTTCCCCTGAAAGAGCGCGGGAAACCGAACCGAAACGATGTTATAGCCTCGTCCAGCCAACCACGCCAACTCGGTAAGGTAGGAAGCCTCCACGGTCACAATGGGGTCGCCCTCGACTTGGAACCCGGGCGGCAGCAGCTCGTCGAGCTGTTCCCGCGACGTCCGGAAGCTCACGCCGTACTTGACCTGCTTGGCCGGGCGAGCGGCGGTGAAGCGCTCGCCCTCAGGCCCCTGCCTTGGCCCACAGCTCGGACCAAAGTGCGTGGGCATCATATACAGACGGTCAGGACGAAGAACGTAACTCATGGCTGCTCCAGAGGGGGTGAGAGGGCTCGGAAGTCGGAAGCAGGAAATCGGAAATCGGGTAAACAAGGCATCGCGCGCTCGTCCCCAAGTCCGCCCTCCTCAACCCCTCGCTTCCGATTTCCGATTTCCGATTGCCGATTTCCGCTTGCCGACTTCCGACTTCGCGTTGCCGACCTCAAACCGCTTCACCCACCACGTCGGCCATCGCCGCGCCCAACCGCCCAATCATCTCGTCTACCACGGCGGTCGTCATCACCGTCGCCAGTGCGATCATGCCCCGGGGCGCGAGGAGAACGCCGTGATTGAGCGCGGCGAGATGGAATCGGCTCATGATCCGGCGATCGTCGCGAAGGAACGGATTGTCCGGCTCGTGCGTCTGGAACGCCACCCCGAGAATCGATCCCGCCTGATTGATCCGGATCGGCAGTCCAACCTGCTCGGCCGCCGCGATGAGCCCGGCCTTGAGACGGCCGGCCAAACCGCCCATGGAGTCGATCCGATCGGCGGTCAGGTCCCGGACCGACACCACTCCCGCAGCCATCGACACCGGATTCCCGTTGAACGTTCCCGAGGACACCGCCTTGGGCGCGGTGGGATCGAGCAAACTCATGTGCTCGCGCTTCCCACCGACTGCACCGACGGGGAAGCCGCCGCCGATCACCTTTGCGAGCATCGTCAGGTCCGGTTCGAGCCCGAGGTTCCCCTGGGCCCCGCCGATTCCGAGCCGGAGGGTCACCACTTCATCGAGTACGAACACGGCGCCGGCTCGGTGGGCCGCGGTGAGGGCTCCCTCGAGAAACTGTTTGGTCCCCTGGACCACGCCGCCCGACGTCCACACCGGCTCGAGAAACACCGCCGCGATCTCATTCCCGTTGGCGCCGAGGACCGCTTCGAACTCGTCGAGGTCGTTGTACCGAGCAACGTACGGGCGCGGTCCAGGGAGGTCGAACGAGCCCGCCGCAAACTCACCAATCGCGCCGTGATACCCGTGCCGTGCCATCAGGAAACGATGGCGCCCCGTGACCGCCCTTGCGATCGCGAGCGCCAAGTAGGCCGCTTCCGAGCCCGAGTTTGTAAACCGGATCCGCTCCACCGAGGGAATCCGCTCCACGAGCATCTGCGCGAGCTCGCTTTGCGCGGCGCAGTTACCGAGCCAGGCAGTGCTGCTTGCGAGCGCGGCGCGCGCGGCGACGACGATCGGCGGGTAGGCATGACCATGGACGAGCGCGGAGTAATTGTAGATCCCATCGATATACTCGTTTCCATCGACGTCCCATACGGCGGATCCTTCGCCCCTGACAATCGTGATCGGGTATGGATGCCAGTAACCCGCCTGCCGGGTCACGCCTCCCGCCAGATAGCGTGCCGATTCGGCGAACGCGGCACCGGAGCGCACGGTTCTCCGCAGATAAGCATCTCGGATGGGCGATTGCGTGTCATCGACCGCGCCGATGCGATCCAGCATGCTCTTAACCGCTGTCATGAGATGTTCGCCTTCCCTAAACTGATCGACGGTGGACCGGATCACGGGTAGAGCACGGCTAACGGTACCGTCAGGGCGCCTCAGTAGCGAATCCGCGCCGCCAGAATTCCCAGAACGACGACGTTCGCGAGGCCGGCAACGACGACAACCATGAGCCCGGCCTCGTAGCTGCGGGTGATCTCGACGACCTTCCCGACCAGCCATGTACCCCCTGCACCACCGACAATCACGGCCAATCCGTTGTAGAGACCCGTGGCCGCTCCGACCCGCTCGGGCGGCAGAATCCGCTGCACGAGGGCGTACTCGGACGTCTGATAGGCCTTCTGAAAGAAGATTGCCGCGGACAGCAAGACGATCGTGACGGTGAGACTCGCGGCGTGAGCGCCCACGTAGGTGGCAACGGCGGCGATTCCGCACCCGATCGATGCGAACAGGGTCCGCTTGCCGGTCGCATCACCCGCGACGGCCCAGAAGGGAATCCCGAGCACGCCGAGCCAGTACGGTGCCGACGTCGGTCCGGCAAGGTTGGCGAAGGCGACGTGTCTCCCATCCATGAGATAGGTCGGCAGCCAGGTCACCAGGCCGTAGACGATGACGTTGCTCAGCGAACCGGCGATGAGAGCCAACCAGTAGTCCGGCTGACGAAACACCGCGATCAGCGGAACCTGGGATTGCCCGAGCGGCGTGCGTGACAGGGGGCCGTCGTCGTGCACATACCGGAGCAAGACGGGCAGGCCGACCACGAGCCCGACGGCACCGAGCATGAGGAACATGGGCCGCCAGCCAAAGTGCTCGATGAGGGGCACCATGAGGAATGGACCCGCGATGATCGCGAGCTGGGGGCCGAACAGCCACATCCCATTGGCACGCGAGCGCTCCGTGAGCGGGAACCAACGGCTCACGATCGCGCCCGCCATCGGGAAGTGAACGCTCTCGGCGATCCCGAGCAGGAGCCGGAGCGCGACGAGCGCGCTCACGGTCGAGCCGAACGGAGCGTTGAGCGCGGTGAACAGCGAAAACGCCACGACCGACAGCGCCAGCGCCCGCCGGGGCCCGAATCGTTCGGCGATCGGGCTCAAGAGGATGCTCGCGAGGCCGTAGCTGAGAAAGAACCCGGAGATGAGCTTGGCTCCGTTCGCACCGATCTCCTCGATGGTCCATCCCCGCTCCCGGGCGATGCGCGGCAGGGCGAGCGACATCGCCGAGCGGTCGAGCCAATTGATGAGGGTGACGACCAGCAGCGCGCCGGTGACTCGCCAGCGCAGCGGTGAGGTTGGCGCCGACTCGATCGTGGATCCGCTCGGTGCCGCACCGACTGGGATCATCTTCCGCTTTCCCGGCCGAGAGTCTGGGGACGTGAACACCCGTATATCAAGTCTTCCCGTTGTCCTGTCAAGGACGCCGCCCGCGCACCTTGACAAACATCGGCTGCTTGTGAACATTCGTTTACAATGCCCAAACAGCCTCGGGGTCGCACCGGAAGGCGCCCGCTCTCCGACGCGGCCGTCGAAAGCCACCGCGAGCACGGCCTCGACGGCGTGAAAATACGGACCATCGCCACCCGGGCGGGGGTCAGCCCGGGCGCGATCTATCGGCACTATCGCGGCCGGGAGGAATTGCTGGCGGAGGTCGTTCGCCGGGGTTACGACGTGCTCGCCCAGTACATGCACCGCTGCCTCGAGGGCACCGACGTCCTCGACCGGCTCCGCCGGATGGAACGTGCGTACTTCGATTTCGCGGTGGAGAACCCCAAGGTCTACCAGACCCTCTTCATGCTCCCCGAGATCCCCGGTATCCGCCGCTATCCGGACGACTACGCCAAACGCCGGTCGGCCACGTTTCAGATCATCGTGGACCGCGTCGCCGAGTGTATCGGGACCGGGCTGCTCAGAAAAGGCGACCGGCTCGAGATCGCGCTCACGATCTGGGCCCACATGCACGGATTCATGGCCATCTACATCGTCGGCCGCTTCGCGCAGGATCTCGATACCACCCGCGCCGTCTACGACCGGTCGATGGATCGCCTGAACCAAGGGTTGTTTCGGAGCGCGAACGGCACCGCCGCTGGTCGCAAGGTCAAGCGGGCGTCCATGATCCCGGCCGCTGAGGCCGACGATCAGCGCGCCGGCCGGCGCAAATCGGTGGCGCGCCGATAGCCGTTTTGAGGGGCTGGGAAGACGTCCCCGCCGCAGGGCCCGCTGCTGTGGAATGAAGTGAACGCCTGTTCACACGATCACAAGATTCAAGGCTCGAGGGAAACAATGGGAACGAAAAACCGGCGGGTGTGGATCCGGACGGTCGCCCTGTGCGTCGGAGTCGTCGCGCCGGCTGCGACGCTCCACGCCCAGCAAGGAGCCATCACCGGACACGTGACGGACCGGGCCAGCGGCCTGCCACTGGTGGGCGCCAGAATCCAATCCACATCGCAGGCGGCCTTCGCGGTCACCAGTCAGCAGGGCCAGTACACCGTGCACGGGCTCGCCGCCGGCCCGGTGACGCTCCGCATCATCATGTTAGGCTACGCTTCGCGGACCCAGCCCGCGACAGTCCAACCCGGTCAGAGCACCACGGTCGACTGGGCGCTCGACGCCGTCCCGTTCAAGCTCGAAGACATCATCACCACCGCCACGGGCGAGCAGTTCAAGCGCGAGCTCGGCAATTCGATCGGCAAGATCGAGGCGACCCAACTGGTCGAGACGGCGCCGACGACGAACATCACGCAGGTGCTGACCGGGCGGGTCGCCGGTGTGTCGGTGCTGCAGGGCGGCGGCACCAGCGGTCAGGGCGCCCGGATCAGGATCCGGGGATTCAGCTCGGTATCCCTCTCCAACGACCCGCTGGTGTACATCGACGGAATCCGGGTCGCTTCAGACGCTCCTGCCGGCATTTTCTGGGGCGGCGGACGGGTCTCCAAGCTCAACGACCTCAATCCCGAAGAGATCGAGTCGATCGAAGTCGTCAAAGGTCCCTCGGCCGCGACGCTGTACGGGACTCAGGCCGCGAACGGGGTGCTCCGGGTCACGACCAAGCGCGGCCGCTCGGGAGCGACGCAGTGGAATGGATGGGCCGAGGCCGGGATTCTCAACGATACCTACCACTATCCTGCGGAGTACTTCTCCAAGGCGGTCGGCTCGGACGCGGCATGCGTCCCCTGGCAGCAAGCGCTCGGACAATGCCAGATCGAGAAGCTCTTCGTTCTCGACCTGCTCAACGATCCGCGAACGACCCAGTTCACCACCGGGTTTCGGAATCAACTCGGCGCCAATGTAAGCGGGGGTAGCGAGACGCTTCGGTACTTCGTGTCCGGAGAGTCGGAGCTCGAGACCGGCGTGGTCAAGCTGCCGGACGCCGAGCTCGACTATCTGCGGCAGGAGCGGGGCACGAACGACATTCCCAACAGCCAGATCCGCCCGAACCACTTCAACAAGTACAACTTTCGCGCGAACCTGAACGCGTCGCCGCGGGGCAACCTCGACCTCGCGCTGTCGTCCGGGTTCGTTGTCAACAATCTGCGGCTTCCCCAGCAGGGGGACAACGATATCTCGCTGCTGCAGTCGGCGATCACCGGCTCAGCGGATCCCACGGTGTTCGCCACAACCGGGGGCTATGGATTTGGCCGGCCCGCGGACGCGGTTGGAATTCAGACGTTCAAGAAGAGCGATCACTTCATCAACAGCGTGTCCGCGAATTGGCGGCCGCTCTCGTGGCTTACGAGCCGAGGCACGTTCGGCATCGACTACCTGACGTATGCCGATGAGCAGAACGTGCTTCGCGGCCAGGGTTGTACGACCTGCACGCTGTCGGGCGTGGTCGAGCGCGACGGCGTGCGCCGGGAGAATCGCTTCTTCGACACGAAGTACACGGTGGATCTCAACACGACCGCGCAATACAAGCTCAGCTCGCGAATCGGGGCCCGGACCGCGGTCGGCGCCCAGTACAATCACGACAAGGTCTACGGTGTGCTGGCCCAGGCGGGACCGATGCCTCCGGGAATCGTCTCGTTGACGGCGGGAGCGCAGAAGCTCCTCACCGAAGGGACCACCGATCTCATCACCCTCGGCACGTACATCGAGCAGCAGTTCAGTCTCAACGATCGGCTCTTCGTGACGGGGGCGCTCCGGATCGACGACAACAGTGCGTTCGGCCGGAATTTCCGCTCAGCGAACTATCCCAAAGCGTCGGTCTCGTGGGTCGCTATCGAGCAACGCGACGCCCTGATCTCGAGCTTCCGGCTTCGCGCCGCCTACGGTGCATCAGGACAGTCGCCCGGCCCGCTCGACGCGCTCACGTTCTACACGCCTGTCACGGCAACCACCTTTGGCGTTCCCGCGACGCCAGGCGTCATCATCGGCGGCTCCGGCGATCCGGATCTCAAACCCGAGCGATCTCGGGAGATCGAAGCCGGGTTCGACGCCGGG
>JBDTOH010000345.1:0-6336 GCA_039933355.1 Gemmatimonadota bacterium
AGCTGCTGCCGGAATCGCCGTCGCGGGACGCGCTCGCCTCGCTCGCCGGTTTCGTCGTGGCCCGCACCAGGTAGTCGCGCAGTTCCTCTCGGTTTGCGAAACAGCTTGGCGGAACAGCAGCGGCAGGCATCCCCGGAATCTGGCGGGACTTCGGCTGAATCACCGGTAAGGGTGAGGCCGGGTGAAGCCCCTGACCATGCGGTGAGCAATGGGCGGAGATCCGACGGCGCTAACCCGGCCGACCGACCCGACGACCGGGTGGCCTTTTCTGAGTGGCCGCCGGGTCCATTGTTGACGCTAGGACCGCGGGTGGGATTTCAGCACATCACTTTCATCGTTGGGAGGTCGTGACGGTGATCGTCCCGCTTCGCCAGAGCGACCCACCAGTGATTTGAGTGACTCGATTCGCGCGCGCATATCGACTTGAAGTTGATCCAGCGCTTGGGAGACCTCCCACTGATCAAAAACCCGGTCGTCCCGGAGGGCATACGTCCCATGACCATCCGACTTGAGGTACTTGTCCGTCGTGGTTTCGAAAGTGCCACAGATGCTGATTGTTTCCTCGATCAACCGATATGCCCGAGACGAGCTCGGCAAGATGGTCAGCGGCCCCTTGCAGTTCTCCCGCCACGTCCGGACAGCCTCCTTGAGGGCAGGCAAATCGGGGTCAGTCCCGAAGGTTACTGCCCCCAACCGTGTCGTTGCCCATCCGGCGACGACTCCGACGATCTGCCGCTCGCGTTCCGCGCTTTGGGCCGAATTGCGCGCGTAAAAGAAGGTGTAAGCGGACCAACCGAGTGCCCCCAGGCTGATACCAATTGCAGCCCAATCCGTCGCCTCAGTCATGCCTTTTCCTCTCTCGAGCATTGTCGCCGGGTGACCTTCGATTGGCTGGCCTCACCTGGACGAGGGCGAGCCAAAATACGCCCGTGTCCAGCACCGTGATTATCGCGAATACCTACAGTCCGGGGTCAGCCACCGAACTGAAGAAGGTCGAGACGACTCAAGGTCGCTGCCCGTGCGTTGGAATCCTTGGCTCATGGTGGGGATCCTGGTGCGGCGGGCGCTCGTTTGTCAGCTTCCATTCGACACGAAGGAGGTATTCACCGGGGCCAGTGAACCTGACGACGGTCTCGCCCGAACTGGTTGGACCGTCGTTGGACTGAACATCGATTTCGAGCTGCTGCTCAGGAAAGTGATCATCGTCCCACAAGCCCGCGATGAGAGCGAGAATCTTGCTGACGGCCCACGAGAGAACAAGGGCTAGCACCGCTGCCTGTATACCGGAGGCGAGCCCTGCGATGATCCACACCCAGTTTGATTCCAGATACTTCCGCACTTCGATGATGACGTCGGACAAGAACCCTCCGAAGTCTCCGCCGTCGGACTCGACCAGGAGAAGCGTCACGAAATACCGCTTCGGATAGTCGGTGCCGGAATCGATCGGGAGGAGCGCGAGGCGCTCAGGGGGCGAATAGGTCCGCACGGTCCCATCGTCGTAGTCCCCGAGTGACCTCTCCGCGATGAGAGTTGCCTGCGCTTGAGAACCACCAATTCCGAAACCGCCCACAGCAATCTCGTCGCTACCCGACTCAGTGCCGAACCAGCCATCCGTTTCGTCGACGCACCGGACCCGAACCAAGCTGACGTCGAGGGAAGCAAAGGGAACCGGTACTCCCGTCGATTCCTCCAGGTCATACTCCAGCAATAGTTGTTTGACCAGCACCGCCGCCCGCTCGCGCGACAATCCGGCGGCTTCGCTCGGTCGGGCCGCGGAGCCATTCGCCGCAGGTGCCGGGTGCATGACGTTGGCCATTTCGGGGTTGGTCTTGCGTTCTAGCATCTGATCTTCGAGCCGGGTCGTCACGCGCGCCTTAGCGACGAGATCCACAGCCTTCTGGCCGGCTCGAATCCTGCGGGCTTTCGGCAGCGTGGCGAACGCTGTCGCGAGAACACCATGCTCGGGGGAGCGGTCGGACAGGTCCGGTGCTGATTGTGCGGCCGCGATGTCGAGTGCCGCTGACTGCCAGTGGGCTAGATAGGGCCTGAAGTAATCCGTGAGCTCCGTATCCAGCGGGTGCATGCTGCGAATGAGTACTTGTGGCATTGAATCCTTCCTTCCGAATCGTCGCGGCCTGGCGAGAAACATCGGTCACGGACCTTGGAAGACCCGGCCGTTGTCCATTTGATGGTCTGTTGAAAATGGGTCGTCAATTGTCTCCTCGAGCAGCAGTTTGGTGATCTCCTCCGCGATGATGGTATGGCCCCTGCTATTGGGGTGTACCGTTCCCTCGGTGTCGCCCTGGAAACCCAGCGACTCTTCGGCTTGGATATACAGCCGCTCGATCCAATCGTCGGTGCAATACCCCCTGCCTCGCGTTCGGTTCGAGATGCTCTTGACGAAGAACCATCTGGGCGCGGACGCGGAGGTCGCCCTTCGCGCGGAGTTGGAATTGATTGCGTCGACGGCCACTTTGAGCCCGGCGTTGAGTTCGTCGGCAATTTCCTGCATTGTCCTCGCGTCCGCCGAGCTGATATCCATGTCGAAATCCGAGGCGAAGAGGCCGCAACCCGCCTGTGGTGTGGCGTGTTGGTCGTCAAACAGTCCGGAGGGGTATTCGCACAAGAAGACGTGCCGCACGTTGAGGCGATCCTCGATTTCCTCGGCCAAGTCCTTGAAACTGGAGGGAAACTCGTTGGCGATGACGTTCTTGGCCCTGGCAAGCGCCGCGGCGCGATGGGCACCGTCATCGCCAAAGGGGGCGAACGGAAGCCAGATGATTCCATCGCCTTCGGTCAAGCTGGTCAGGACACTCGTGATCCCTATGTCATTGATGCCGACGTAGATGAGCAAAGCCTCGATTCGTCGCTTGCCGACGGTCCTTGCGACCTCGTCGACCTCGGGAAGGTTGTCGATGAAGTGATCTTCCGAACCGCGGCCGGCGCCGATCAAGCCTTTCCTGATCGAGGCTCCACTTCGGCCGAAGGGTAGGAACGTGACGAGCGTCCCGGGGCGGGCGCGTTCGACCATTCGCGCAGCCAGGGCGTGTCCGCTGAGGAGGGATCTGTGTGCTCTGGGTTCCAGCCAGACCGGCTTCGGATCCATCTCCATGGTGAAGGACAACGCACGGTTGAGAGTGGTGAGCTTCTGTTTGATCAGATTGCTCAGCTTTGTGTATAGACCGTTGGCAACCGTGTAGGCCCCGAGCGTGCCGACGTCCAACCAGCCGAGGTCCCGGTCAAATCCCGCGGGTCGTCCTGGGGTGTCCGGGTTGCCTTCCCCCGAAGCCGCGGAATCGCCGACGGACACGATCAGGATGTCCCGTACGACGATTCCCGTGCTTCGCGCGCGGCCCGGCCCTCGTTCCGATAGCGCGGCCGCGGTTACCTGATAGCTGCCGGGGCCAGGGACCTCGAATGTGTGCTGCCACGCTGCGGCGGGGCCGTGCTCGCGGAAGGTCCCCGATCCGCGGATTGTCCGCAGCTCTGTTCTCGCGGTCATTGCCACAGGTCGAAGTGGGCCGACCGGTGTCCGCTCCCGTTGACCGCTCAGCGTGAATTCAAAGCCGATGGTTCCCTCGGGAACGAGTAGTTGCCACTGATCCATCGGCGTTGCGTGACCAGGCGAAGCCTGCTGATCTCCCTTGGGCTCAATGATCACCCCTGGGAACGCATCGACGAAAATGCGGTAGCCCGAGGGGTTCAGGTACTCGTGCGTGTAATGCGGTGGGTCTTCATCGCGCGCGTAGTCCACACCAAGACGCGGATGCCGAGATTCGGCGCTCACCACAAAACGCGCAGACAGGTTGCTGGTCACTTTGCCCCTCCATCAGCACCCGGCACATGAAGAACGACGTGGGTGTCCCGAATGGCAGAACGCCGCCTACGTCGCTGACGTTTCGTACGCTGTTACGGTGCCACCATCTGAGGGCAGTGACATGACCAGAAGTAACTAGATCAAGTGGAATATTGCCAGTGACACCGGTGAGGAAAGGCCACGAGACCCCGTCGGCCGCGTGCTCGGCTACGCCGCGCGATCATCGAGAGTTCCGCCGAGCTGTGAGGTGGGCGGTGAGGGTGTTGTCGTGCAGGTCGTGGTGGCGCTGTGGGACTGGCGCTGTAGGACTGGCGCTGTAGGACTGGCGCTGTGGGACTGGGCGCTGTAGGACTGGCGCTGTCGCTTCCTGACACGCAGGGGGCGACCGCCTCGTTGGTCGATCCGGAGCCGGCAGCCTCGCTGCGCGCGACTGTCCCAGGGAGCTGGTGAATCGGGCGGGGCCGACGCGCAGGAGGAGCCGTGCTACCTCGGCACGGGTGGCTCCGCTGTAGGTCCCGACTCGGATCGGGACCAACGCCACCAGGGTGTTGTCCGAACACTGCGTGGACTCCGAAGCGTCACGGGTAGACGATTGCCGCGAGCTATATCCGCGGCCTGTTCAAACAAACTGTTGACACCCACGAGCCAATTCGATAGTTTCACATCGTAACAACATACTTCCACGATGCGAGACTGGCGAGACGGCGCGCTTCTGACGCCGATCGCAGGCCAGCTTCCGCTGTCCGCTGTCCGTTGTCGCCGTTTGCCTATTCATTTTCATCGAGGGAGCTGAAAGCGTGGCGTCACGCTCGGGCACAAGCAGTACCGCAAGGCGGACCCACGGGTCGTCCGTGTTTTCCGCGATTCCGATCCGCTGAAGATGACGGATTCGGAGTCCTTCGGCTACCTGCAGGACCGGCCGTGCGGCCTCATCCAGGGCACCTTGCACAACGACGTCGCCCCATCCCCTGGGTTGGCGTTCGATCCGGGTCAGGGATGGTGATGACCATGACACACGATGCACAGCCGGCCCACGACGGCGGCGATCAGCTCGCGGTCTTCGACGACAAGACCCACCCCGTGAATGAGGTCCTGAAGCCCGGATCGATGCTGCTCTACGGACTGCAGCACGTGATGAGCATGTACGCCGGGGTGGTCGCGGTCCCGTTGATCGTCGGCAGCGCGATGAAACTCTCGTTCGCCGACCTGTCGTACCTGCTGGCCGCAACGCTGCTGATCTCCGGTCTCGCGACGCTGTTGCAGACCCTGGGGGTGCGCTGGATCGGCGCGAAACTGCCGATCGTGCAGGGCACCTCGTTCGCGGCGGTGGGTTCGATGCTCGCCATCGGAGCCGCGGCGGGCGGCGGGACCGCGGGCCTCCGGGCCGTCTTCGGCGCCATTGTGATCGCCGGCGCGGTCGGCTTCGCACTCAGCGGCGTGTTCAGCAGATTGCTGCGCTTCTTCCCGCCGGTCGTCACCGGGTCGGTGATCACCGTCATCGGGATCTCGCTGCTCCCGGTGGCGATGAAATGGGCGGCCGGCGGGGTTGGCACCCCGGACTACGGGTCGCTGTCCAACATCGGGCTCGCCACCATCACCCTGGGCATCATCCTGCTCATCTACCGGTTCCTGCCCGGGTTCTTCTCCCGAATAGCGATCCTGATCGGGTTGTTGGCCGGCGGGGTGGTCGCCGCAATCTTCGGCAAGGTCAACTTCTCCCCGGTGTCGGAGGCGCAGGGATTCGCGATCTCCACGCCGTTCCACTTCGGCGCACCGACGTTCGAGACAGCCGCCGTTGTTTCCATGATCATCGTGATGCTGGTGATCATGACCGAAACCACCGCGGATCTGCTGGCGATCGGTGTGGTGGTAGGCCGCCCGGCGGACCGGGAGACCGTCGCGAACGGGTTGCGCGCCGACACATTGTCGACTGCAGTCTCCGGCGGACTGCTCAACGGCTTCCCGGTCAGCGCCTTCGCGCAGAACGTCGGACTGGTCGCGCTGACCGGCATCAGGAGCAGGTTCGTGGTCGCGGTCAGCGGCGGGATCCTGTTGGTACTTGGCCTGTTCCCGAAGGTCGGGGCGATCATCGCGGCGCTGCCGCTGCCGGTGCTGGGCGGGGCTGGTCTGGCGTTGTTCGGCACCGTGGCCGCCAGCGGCATCCGCAGCCTGTCCGCAGTGCACTACGAGGGCAATCAGAACCTGATCATCGTGGCCCTGTCGATCAGCATGGGCATCATTCCGATCGCGGTGCCGGACTTCTACGACGAATTCCCCAGCTGGTTCCAGACCATCTTCGATTCCGGCATCAGCGCGGCTGCGGTGACTGCCGTACTGTTGAACGTCCTGTTCAACGTGCTCGGCCGAAAGGACAGCGCCGCAGCGATTTTCGCGGGAGGTCAGCCCCCCGGCGTCACATCGGAATACCAGCCCGATCGGCATGCCCCGCACGGCCCGGAAACGAACGGCCCGGAAACGAACGGCCCGGAAACGAACGGCCCGGAAACGAACGGCCCGGA
>JBDTOH010000346.1:0-6322 GCA_039933355.1 Gemmatimonadota bacterium
AGGTTGCGATCCGCCTCACGCCGGCCGGAGCGGTCCATGCCGCGCTCCAGCTCGGGGCCACAGACGAGCGGAACCGGGCCCGCTGGGATTCACTGCCGCCGCTGACGATCGTGAACGAGCTCGGAGACCCGAAGCCCGGCGCCACGGTGCTGCTCGAGGGGATCGGAACAGCGACCAAACAGACCTACCCGGTTCTCGCCGTGCAGCGCTACGGGCGGGGCCGTGGACTCATTCTCGGCGTCCAGGACTCCTGGCTCTGGCAGATGCATCCCGACATTGCGAACGAGGACCAGACGCACGAGACGTTTTGGCGTCAGACGCTCCGGTCCTTGCTCGAAGAAGTGCCCGATCGGCTCGAGGTGACCATGTCGCCGAGCCAGCCTGCACCGGGGCAGCGGGTCGCGATCCAGGCGGAGCTGGCGGACTCGAGCTATCTCCGGGTCAACGACGCGGCGCTCGAGGCCCATATCGTCTCGCCCTCCGGCCAGGAGAGAGTGACGCCGCTCGAATGGGCGCTCGGTCGCGAGGGCGTGTACACCGGGTCGTTCGTGCCCGAGGAGATCGGCGCCTATCGAGTCGAGGTCGTGAGCCGCACCCACGCCGATTCACTCCGGGCCGAGCCCCGAGTCGCGATGGTGGCCGACCGCGGCGCTGACTTTCTCAACGCTGAGATGCGGGCTCCGTTGCTCCGACGGATCGCGGAAGAGACCGGCGGACGGTTCTACACGCCGGCCTCGGTCGACAGGCTTCCCGACGACGTGGTGTACACCTCGAGCGGCGTGACGGTAACCGAGCGCAAGGACCTGTGGGACATGCCGGCGATTTTTCTGGGGCTGCTCCTGCTGCTCGGGCTCGAGTGGGGGTACCGCCGCTCGCGAGGTCTGGTATGACGCTCGCGCGGCTGGTGCTTGGTCTCTGCCTCCTCGGTCCCCACCCGGCGCAGGACGCTCCCCGACTCTACATCATCGTCGTAAGCGGACTGTCCGGCGAGCCTGAGTATGCGCGCCGGTTCGGCGAGCTCGGCCGGCAGGTCGTCGATGCGGCGAAGCAGCGATGGGGTGTCGCCGACTCGGGTCTCGTCTATCTGGCGGAGAACCCGGCTGCGGATCCCACCCGGATCACCGGGCGCGCGACCCTCGCGGCCATTCAGACGAGCGTCCACGACGTTGCCCGCCGGGCGCGGCGCGGCGATATCGTCATGATCATGCTCTTCGGCCATGGGGGCGGCGACGGGACCGAAGCGCGGCTCAACCTTCCGGGGCCGGACCTCTCCGCGGCCGATCTCGAGCTCGCGCTCGGGGCGTTTCAAGGAGTGAATGTGGTTGTCGTCAACACTGCGAGCGGGAGCGGAGGGTTTCTCAAGCCGCTGTCGGGGCCGGAACGGGTGATCGTCACGGCCACGAAGTCGGCGATGGAGCGGAACGCGACCAAGTTTCCGGAATTCTTCGTGCGGGGCCTCATCTCGGGCGAGGCCGACACGGACAAGGACGGGCGGCTCTCGATCCTCGAGGCGTTCGGTTATGCCAAGCGGGAGGTCGGCCGCGCGTACGAGACCGGGAACATGCTGCAGACCGAACATGCCCAGCTCGACGACAGCCTGTTGGCTCGGCGTCTCTCGCTCAGCCTAACGAGAGAGGTGGCCTCGACGGATCCCACAGTTGCCGCGCTTCAAGTCGAGCGACGCGAGCTCGAGACCCAGATCGGGGTGCTGCGCGCCAAGAAGGCGGCGATGGATTCCACCGCCTATTCCCGCGAGCTCGAGCGGCTGCTCGTCAAGCTTGCAGAAACGACCCGAGCGATCCGGGCGCACGCGGATCCGGAGAAGCCGTGACGCGCCGGTCGAGCTTCGTGCTGCTCGCGCTCGTGACGATGATCATCGTTCCGATCGGAAGCATCGCGTGCGCGCGCCAGCAGACCCGCGCGCCGGACCTCCCGCGAGAGGTGCGGCGTCTGCTCGATCGGGGTCAGTGGGACGAAGCGGAGCGGTTGGTGGCTGCAGGTGCGACCGATCCGGCCCGAGCGACCCTGCTCGGAGAAGTGCTGGTCGCGCGCGGACGTCTGGTCCAGGCCGACTCGGCGTTCGCGCGGGCGATTCGAGTCAAGGCGTCCGATTGGGCCACGGCGCAGGCCGGCCTGGCCGAGCTCCGGCTTCGGCGCGGCGACGCGAAGGATGCGCTCCGGCTTGCGGAAGAGCTGGCCCAGTCGCTCGAGGCAACCCAGACCGCGAACGACGCGGCGGCATGGACCGCCCTAGGACGCGCGTATGAGGTGCTCGGGACGGAGCATCCGATCCAGTTCAAGGATGCGCTGGTCGCGTACGACCGCGCCATTGCGAAAGACTCCACGTGGATCGAGGCGGACCTCCGGCTCGGGGCCATGTTCCTCGAGAAGTACAACGGACCCGACGCACGCTCGGCATTCAACGAGGCGCTTCGGCGCGATCCGGAGAGTGCGCAGGCCCGGCTTGGCGGCGCGCAGGTCGCCGTGTTCGACGGAGACTCCAAGTCGATGACGCTGGCCAGGCGAAGCCTCGAGACCAATCCGCGCTTCGCGGCAGCGCACGCCCTGATCGGGCGGCTCGAGCTCGACGCCGAGCAGTACGACTCGGCAGGGGCCGCGGCGCGCCGCGCTCTCGAGGGCGACTCGACCTCGCTCGAGGCGGTCGGCATTCTCGGCGCGATCGCGGCGCTCCGGGCCGATTCGGCCGCCCTCGAGGCCGCGGCCGGCCGGGCTCGGTCGCTCCGCGCGGCGCCAGCCGATTTCTACACGGATATCGCCGAGGCGATGGCTCGGCACCGCCGGTACCGTGAGGCGGCTGATTGGGCCCGCCAGGCCGTGACCCTCGACCCCGGCTCGCCCCGCGCGCTCGGTACGTTAGGCATGAACCAGCTCCGGCTCGGCCTCATCGACAGCGCGCGGACCAACCTCGACGCCGCCTTTTCCCGCGACCCCTACCATATCTGGAACAAGAACACGCTCGACTTGCTCGAAGCCGTCAAAGGCTATGCGGTGACCAGGTCCAACCGGTTCGTGTTCGTCGCCGATCCGGAGGAGTCCGAGCTGCTCACGCTCTATCTCGCGCCGCTCCTCGAGCGGGCGTACGACTCGCTGGCCGTCCGCTACAACTACAAGCCCCCGACTCCGGTCCGGCTCGAGATCTACCGCCGCCACGCCGATTTCTCGGTTCGAACGGTGGGTCTCGCGGGGATCGGCGCGCTGGGAGTGAGCTTCGGCAGCGTGCTCGCGATGGATTCGCCGAGCGCTCGAGAAGGCGGCGACTTCAACTGGCTCTCGACCGCGTGGCACGAGCTGACCCACGCGTTCACACTCGGGGTCACCGAGCACCGGGTGCCGCGGTGGTTCTCCGAGGGACTCTCGGTGCTCGAGGAACGCCGGGCTCGCCGGGGCTGGGGCGCCCAGGCGACGTTAGGCTTTCTCGTGGCCTACAAGGCGGGCCGGCTCAAACGGCTGACGGACCTCAACGACGGCTTCGTTCAGCCGGAGTATCCGGCGCAGGTGATGTTCTCGTACTATCAGGCCTCGCTCGTCTGTGAATATATCGAGCAGACGTTTGGTTTCGCCGGGATCCAGCGGATGCTGGAGCACTACCGTCGAGGCGAAACCACACCCGTCGTCGTGCAGGAAGCGCTCGGCGTCCCGCTGGTTGAGTTGGACCGGCGCTTCGACGGCTGGTTCCGGGCGCGGTTCGCGAAGCCGATTGCGGCCGTCTCGGCGAACGACTCGCTCGGTCGCGCGAGCCATCTCCGGGCACTGGTGGCGACCGGCCGCCAGTTGCTCGAGGGGGGCAGGTCGGCCGATGCTGAGAAAGTGCTCCACGACGCCGCGGACCTCTGGCCCGAGAACGGCGACCCGGACAGCCC
Organism: Gemmatimonadota bacterium; assembly: GCA_039933355.1. Lineage (GTDB taxonomy): Bacteria > Gemmatimonadota > Gemmatimonadetes > Gemmatimonadales > GWC2-71-9 > SHZU01. The sequence goes on from JBDTOH010000346.1 coordinate 3,882, forward strand.
GTGGGGCATCTTGGGGAAGTTGTACGTCCAGCGCGGCGACACGGCCAAGGCGATCGACGCCTTTGCCCGGCTCACCGCCGTGGGCGAGACCAATCTCGGTGCGAACCGGGCCGAGGCGTCGCTCAGGATGAAGACGGGTGATCTCAGCGGGGCGGAGGCCGCGCTCGACCGGCTCGTCGCGCTCGATCCGCGCGACGTCGCGGTCCACGACACCCTCGCGCAGGTCGCGGCGAAACGCGGCGACTATGCCGTGGCGATTCGGGAGCGGAAAGCGTTGCTCGCGCTCAAGCCCTCGGACCGGGCCGGCGCGCTCTATCAGCTCGCGCTGGCGTACGCGGGTGCGGGCCAGCGGGCCGACGCGCGGCGCGAGGTGCTCCGCGCGCTGGAGGAAGCGCCGGCGTTCGAGAAGGCCCAGTCGCTGTTGCTCGACCTGCAGGAGAAAGGGGCGCGTCCATGAAGCGGATCTCGCTCGTCATCGGTCTCACCGCCGCGCTTTCGGCATCGGGGGTCGCGGCTCAGGAGCAGGGCGCGTTTGCGTCCGAGCCATATCATCCCAACGTGCCGTACGACGGCCGGTTCACGTTCGCGCGAATCCGGTACACTCCGCCGGCCGGCGTGATGGACTTCGGATCGCGGAACGGCCGCCCGGACCCGAAGTGGGATCACGACTACCCCAAGTCCGAGCGCCATTTCATGAAGATCCTGGCCGAGCTCACGACGCTCAAGCCGCGCCAGGAAGCGACCAACATCCTGACGCTGGACGATCCCCAGCTGTTCAAGTTCCCGTTCGCGTACCTCTGCGAGGTCGGGTTCTGGCAGCCTAACGATCAAGAGATCGCCGGGCTTCGCTCGTATCTCGCCAAAGGCGGCTTCGTCATCGTCGATGATTTCGCCGGCGAGCGGGCCCTCTACAACTTCGAGGCCCAGATCCGCAAGGTGCTCCCGGCCGCGACGCTGGTGCCGCTCACCAAGGACCACCCGATCTTCGATTCGTTCTACCGGATCGAGTCGATCGAGTTCACCCACCCGTACTATCAGGGGCTGCAGTCGGTGTTCTACGGGATCTACGAGGACAACGACCCGAAGAAGCGCCTGATTATGATCGTCGACTACAACAACGACGTGTCTGAATACTGGGAGTGGTCCGATACCGGCCTGTTCGCGATCGACCTCTCCAACGAGGCCTACAAGTTGGGCGTCAACTACGTCGTCTACGCGATGACCCATTGAATCAAGAGGAGCTTTCGTGACCACTACCGATGCGACCCCCCGCGAGAGCGGCGCGAGCCCCGACCTGGTCCTTGCTGATTCGTTAGGCCGGGCGGCCGCCCAGATCCGCGCCGAGGTCGGCAAGCGGATCGTGGGGCAGGACGGGGTCATCGAGCAGGCGCTGATCGCGCTGTTTGCCGGCGGCAACTGTCTCCTGGTCGGTGTGCCCGGGCTGGCGAAGACGATGCTGATCCAGTCGCTCGCCGAGGTGCTCGACCTCTCCTTCGCGCGGATTCAGTTCACGCCCGACCTGATGCCGTCGGACGTCACCGGCACGGACGTCATCCAGGAGGATCCCGCCACCGGCCAGCGCCGGCTGACGTTCGTTCCGGGCCCGATCTTCCACAACATCGTGCTCGCCGACGAGATCAACCGCACGCCGCCCAAGACGCAGGCCGCGCTGCTCGAGGCGATGCAGGAGCGGAGCGTCTCGGTGCAGGGAAGGACTTATCCGCTCGATCCCCCGTTCTACGTCTTCGCGACCCAGAATCCGATCGAGCTCGAAGGAACCTATCCACTGCCCGAAGCCCAGCTCGACCGATTCATGTTCCAGGTCATTCTCGACTATCTCCCCGAGGAGGAGGAGGTCCAGGTTGCGCGGGAGACGACGGCCGTGCAGACGGGCCAGCTCCAGCGGGTTATCGCGGGCCGGGATCTGGTGACGTATCAGAGGCTCGTGCGTCAGGTCACGGTCGCCGACGCGGTGGTCCGCTATGCGGTGCAGCTGGCGCGGATGAGCCGACCTGTGACGGACGGGTCGCCGGACTTCATCAAGAAGTGGGTCTCCTATGGCGCGAGCGTGCGGGCCGCTCAGGCGCTCCTGTTAGGCGGTAAGGCACGGGCCCTGATGAACGGCCGGGAGCATGTCAGCTTCGACGACGTCCGCGCGCTCGCCCGTCCGGTCTTCCGGCATCGCCTCCTCCTCAACTTCCAGGCCCAGGCCGAGCGGGTGACGACCGAGCATTTGATCGAGCAACTCCTTCGTGCGGTCATGCCGCCCCGCTCGGGGATGTAGCGATGGCGCCTTCCGCCTCGACCCGGTTCCTCGATCCGGCCGTCCTCGCCCGGATCGGCGATCTGGACCTGATCGCGCGCACGGTCGTGGAAGGGTTCATGCACAGGCTGCAATACAGAAATCTGCTGGAGATTATAATGTAACACACTCAATTTAC
>JBDTOH010000347.1:0-6313 GCA_039933355.1 Gemmatimonadota bacterium
TGCCATGACATGAACGGTCACGGCCTCCGCAGCGAGGAGGCATACTTCGATCCGCCGCCTCTGGGCCGCTGGGCGATGGCCGGCTTCAGCAGCGGTAATCGGATCCTGGCGAACGTGCTCAACGGGAATCGCGGCAATCGGTTCATCGATGGTGTCGTGGCAGAGGTGTACGCCATGGATCCGCCCCCTGCCGCCGGGGCGCAAAAGGCTCTCGATAAAATCTGCGACGCGGCCACCGCGTGGCTGGCGCGCGCGCCCGGCGACCGGCGGTTCCGCCTCTACACCCAGCAGGCAACTCATCCGAAATTCGATCCGTTCAAGGTCAGCCCAGCCGATCGGCTTCCCCGTCCCGCCTTCGTCGTGCCGGCGAGCGCGGCGACGAACCCGGCCGATCCGGGTGGCCAGCGCCGCACGGTCGTCTCGACGCCGGCCACCACGTTAGACGCGGCCGCGAAGGCACTCGACCCGACCCACGCGAGACGGTTCCCCGGCGGTTACCGCGAGGGCGGCGAGGGGCACCGCATCGTGATCCAGACCATGTTCGTCGATGCGATGCGGCGGAGCGGGTTTCCGGACATCGACGGCAGTCGCACCTAGCTCCTTCTCGAGGTCGTTATGGCAGAGCGGATCAAAGCACGAATCGGCGACATCGTCGAGACCTCCTTCAATCTCGCGTTCAAGAAGGCTGAGGTGGCCCGGCTGCCGGACGCGGCGCAGCACAAGGCCTTCGACTTCTTCGTGATCAACCCTAAGGCGAAGAAGATCGCGACCAACGCGAGCAACAACTTCGGTGAGCGAGGGCTGGACATCAAAGCCGCGGCCGGGGACGTGACCCAGGATGATCAAGCGGTAACCGCGCAGTTCAGGTTCGCGAACGATCAAAAGGCCGGGGAAATGGTCAAGGTCGGCGAGGTCTGGCAGCTCTTTCTCTTCTATTGCGGCGCGGCAGGCGAGTCCCCGCCCTCGGAGGACGACCCCCGCTCTCATCTCCTCGCCGAGGTCGAGATCGTCGGCCCGGCGGCCAAGAAGTAGGACGTTAGGCCCCATGTCCGAAGAACACGTCGTCTTTCTAGGAGAGCACCTCGCCCGGATCGCCGGGTTCCGGGGATTCCGGAGTTATGCGCCGCTCTGGAACGATCCGGCCAATGCCGCGCTCCGGCGCCTGAGGAACAACCCGAACATTCTCGCCGTCGGCGACAATGCGCACGTGCCGACGTTGGAGCTTCGCGAGGTCGATCGTCCGACCGAGAAGCGGCATCGGTTTCGCGCCGAGCTCTACCCCTTGGTGGTGCGACTTACGTTCAAGACCTGGACCGACAAGCCGGTCCCCGACCAGGCGACAGACGTCGTCGTCGACGGCAAGTCCGTGAAATTCGAGGCGGGGCCGGGAAAGCTGGAGTTCCCGGTCGATTCAACCTCGGATCGCTGCCTCATCAAGATCGACAAGGCGGAGGTCTCAGCGCGGGTCGGGTTCCTCCAGCCCGTGGCAACCGTCGCCGGTCAGCGCGAGCGACTCAACAATCTCGGCTATCGTGCGGGTCAGGCCGACGACCCCGGCAATATCGATTTCCGCTCCGCGGTCGAAGAGTTCCAATGCGACCAGAAGCTGGTGGTCGACGGGAAGTGTGGCTCCGGCACGCAGAATCGGCTGGCCGCGGTTTACGGATGCTGACGATGTTCTGCTCCGATCCGGGTTCGTCTTCGTGACCGGCCCCGCTCCGCTCGGTGGACCGGGTTGTCCGCTCGGCCCGCTGTCGACCGAGCGGCCGACGCCGCCAGCCGGAGCCGTCGCGCCGGCGCCGCCTCAGTCGACGGAAGCGGCCACCCGCGGCACGTCCGACAAGCTGCTGTTCCTCAGCTCGGGAGCTATCGTCGGACTGAGCGGCGACCCCGGTGTCGAGAGCCTTGCCGTCGCGCCGACCGACAGCTCGGATCACAATACGGTTCGTCAGGGGCTCCGCCCGATCGCCTGCTGGGGCACCGTCGACAGTCGCTTCGCTTTCGATTCGTCGTTCATTCAGCCGGAGATGCGGGCTGATCTCGCGCAGCTCCGGGTGGTCGTCGAGAAGAACCCGGCCGCGCTGCTCAGTGTCTTCGGCCACGCGGACCCCGTCGGCGCAGCGGGTTATAACAAGCTGCTCAGCGGACGACGGGCTTCCGCAGTCTACGCCGTGCTGACTCGAAAGGTCGGGATCTGGACCCAACTCGCGTCGACGCCCATGGGCCGCGATCAATGGGATCCGACCGCCTTCTCCACCATGAAGAGCGCCCTCGAGGCCGCCGGCAAGCCGGCGCCCGCGGCGCACCCCGCCCTGATCAAGGCGTACATGGATTTTCTCTGCACCGATCCCGACGGGAAGACGTTCGAGGTTCCGCCGGGTCAATTCCTCGGGAAAGGGCGAGACCCGAAAGGAAAGGCGGATTTTCAGGGCTGCGGGGAGTTCAATCCGCTCCGGATCTTTTCGCTCGACGAAGAGCAGTCGTTTGCCGCCGCCGACCGACATCCCGAGCGGGACGCGAGGAACGCGCCTAACCGTCGAGTGCTCGTCTTTCTATTCCCCGCGGACACCGACGTCGAGGTCGCGAAATGGCCGTGTCCCCGCGCGACCGAGGGGATTTCGGGATGCCAGCTTCGGCTCTGGTCGGATGCCGCCAAGCGGGCCGGGCCCGGCGAGGAAGAGAAGCAGCATCCCGAGGATGAGACGTTCTCGTGCCGGTTCTATGATCGGTTGGCCCGTCGTTCTCCGTGCGAGCAAATTCGGGAATCGGTGGTGATCCGGCTCTACGATGCAAAGGGCCGCGCGCTGCCGGGGGCGAAGTTCCGCCTCAGCCTCGACGGGGTCATTCTCCAACAAGCGACCGCCGACGCCCGTGGGGTATTCTCCGTCGTCGTACCGAGCCGAAAGATCCGTGCGCTGCTCGAGTGGAGCCCGAAAGGCGCGAAAGACCCGCCCGGAAGCTTCACCTTCGGCGACGAGGTCTGCCCCGGCGCGGACCCCGATAACCCGGCCGATACCGAGGACTGCCTCATCAACCTGGGGTATTCCGGCGGGTCAACGCTCGCGGTGAAGGTCAAAGGGTTTCAAGAAGACTACGGGCCGGCGTTCAGCCTCAAGCCAACCGGCGTGCTCGATCCGGGTACACAGGCCGCGATCCGCGAGGTCTATACCTCGGACGCGGACAACATCCGGCAGCCGCGTGCGACGGGGCGGGGAGCCAATCGTGACGCCTAAGGCACCTCCAACCGGGACAGCGATTCTGGTCCGTGTCCTCGATGCGAAACGAAATCCGGTCCCGGATGTGCTGATCGAGATTCAGGGAAAGCGCGGCTCGCTCAACCCGCTCAAGTCCGACTCGAATTCCGCCGACGGCGTCTTCCATCCCGGAGAGAAGAGCTGGACGATCATGAAGGACGAGTTCGGCGGGAACAAGACGATGAAGATCTTGGTCCGGGCGCACAAGCCGAACTCCGATCTCGGTGCGGTGCCGCCGGGCGATCCGCCGGACTGGAGCAAGTTCGTCCCCGGCATCGCGGACTTCACGATGACGCTCGTCCTCGGCCAGCCCGATTTCGTCGAGATTCTGCTGTACGATCGAGCGACCGCGCGATGTCTGGCCGCGCTCCCGATGCCCGCCGGCCAGCGACTCATCTCGAGGTTTGCTCCTCCCGACTACGAGATTTCGGCGCGAGACCTGACCCTGGACCAGGCGCGAGCTGTTCTCGACTTTCTCCATGTGAACGGGCAGATCACGCTGATGCCGTCATGCGCCCCCACGCTCAACGCGGACTGTACCGTGACGCAGACGAAGAAGTCGGACGTCAACATCCAGCTCCGGGCCTGGCCTTACGGAGTGAGAATCATCACGAACACCGCGGGTACCTCCGCCGTCAATGCGATCGACACCCCCGGTCAGGGCGGCTCGTTCGTTCTGGCGACGGCCATCTCCAACATCGATGTGCGAAATGCCGTAGGACTGGTTCGAGTGATCAAATTTCTCCGCGACCAGTTCGAGGTCTCGGAGTTCTTGCACGCGGGCATCGGACAGGGGAGTGGCGCATTCGACTGCCACAGCGAAGGCCGCGCCGTCGACTTTGTCGGAGTACGGATCCCGGACCCGGAGGGGACGGGAAGTATCCTCGTGTACGTCCAGGAAGCATGGGGATCAAAAAAGGTCCCGAAGGAAGCCGGGTTAGGGAAGCCGTTCGACGACCCCGCCCGCCGGCCGCTGGACCCGGCGTGGCCGTTCAAGTCATTTACCAAGCTCGAGTATCGGCTCGACTCTCACATCGACGAGGCGGGCAAGCCGCCGCTCTCGCGAACCTTCAATATCATCCGCGGATTCTGGACCGACATGTTTCGGGTCATCGTCAAAGAGTATCGATCGTCGGCGTCGACCAATCAGAAACCCGGGGAGGATGGCTTCGTGATGCATCCGGACCACCCGACGTCGGACACGTTCCAAAAGCAGGTCAAGAACAGCGACGGAACGCTCAAGACCAACCCGGACGGCACGCCCGCGATGGTGCGAGCAAACGGCAGCGGCGGACGCGAGGCGCATCTCGGGCACCTCCACTTCCAGATCGGGGCGACGGGTCCCGAAATGCCGTGCACGACCAAGCTCCGCCCGGGCAAGACGGCGATCGTGGTGCACGGCCAGGACTGCATCCACGGCGTACGGCCAACCTGCTGATCGCGCGAGGCTGTCGATGGCGAAACACACCGTAGCCGATGGTGAGCGGCTGGCCGACATCGCCGCCGCGAGCGGGTTCCGCCGGGTCAAGACGATCTGGGATCACCCGCCGAACGCCGACCTCAAACGCCGGCGGGTGAACCACAGCATCCTCGCCCCCGGCGACGTCGTCGAGGTTCCGGCCCTGGAGCCGTTCACCAAGCAGGGCAACACCAACACCGTCCATGCGTTCCGGGTCCAGGCGCCGCTCGTCTCCCTCGCGATTCGGGTCCAGGATCCGGATGCCAAGCCGCTGGCCGATCGGGCCTGCCCGGTCGCGGTCGGCGGCGATGTGGCCGACAAGAAGAGCAAGCGCGCGGTCCAGGCCGACAAGAAGACCGACGGCAAGGGAGCCGTCGCTCCAGACGTGACGCTGGCGGTCGCCGAGCTCGAGCTCGCGGTGGCTCCAGCCGGGAGCAGTCCGGCCGCGCCGGTCCCGCCCGAGGCTCGGTTCTTCGGCAAGACGCGACGGCTCCGGCCCGCCAATACGATCGCAGGCCAGCAGGCTCGGCTCAACAATCTCGGCTACTTCGCAGGGTTCAGCGAGAAGGACACCGACCAGCTCGCCTGGGCCTTGGAAGAGTTCCAGTTCGATCATCCGCCGCTCAAGGTGAACGGCCGCTCCGACGACGAAGCGACGTTCAACAAGCTGGCACAGGTCCATGGCGATCTCGGCCCCAAGGAAAAGATTCCCAAGAGCTGATCTCGAGGCAACGCATGACTGAGTCGCTGTTCATTCCGGACGTGATCGAGGAGAATTCGAACGGAATTTTCGCGCGCCATCCGATCCGGGCCACCCTCCCGGTCCTGCTCGCGACCACGACCGACGACCGCCCGGACGATTTCAACACCGCCCGCAAGCCGCTGATAACCGTGGCGTGCGCCAATTTGAGCGAGTTCAACTTCCAGTTCGACTCCTCCTTCATCGGGCCGACCGCGGTCCTGGGGTTTGATTCGCTGGCGCGGATCATCAAGGCGCACCCCGGCTCCCCGATGTCGGTCTTCGGCCACGCCGACCCGACCGGCAAGCAGGGCTACAACAAGCATCTGAGCGAGCGGCGGGCCCGCGCGGTCTTCGGGGTGATGATCAACGACCCGTCGATCTGGGTCGACCTGTTCCTCCATCACCAGGACACACCGGGCGACAATTGGGGCCCGCGGGTGCTCCGCTCCGTCGCGGCGGCGTTAGGCGGCGATCCCGGTGAGGGCGACGCCGCCCTCGACTCCCGCGCCCGGGACGCCATCCGGAAAGTGCTCGGGCTCGGCGCGACCGCCCTCGTGGTCCAGGCTGATCCCAAGATGCTGCTGGCCCTCTTCACGCTCTACTTCGTCTTCATCCGGGGGGCCGGCTTTCCGACGTTAGGCCGTTCCGATTTCCTGGGCACGACCGGCCAGAAGGCAGCGTTCCAGGGCTGCTCGGAGTTCAACCCGCAGCTCCTGCTGAGCCGGAACGAGCTGGCCGGGTTCGAAAAGGGCGGGGAAGACGGGGAGCAGGCGCGGAACGACGCCAACGAGCCCAACCGCCGGGTGCTGATCTTCCTGTTCGCCAAAGGGAGCACCGTCGATCCGAAGAAGTGGCCGT
>JBDTOH010000348.1:0-6302 GCA_039933355.1 Gemmatimonadota bacterium
CGACCGGCTACGTGATGGTCCCCTTGAGCTTGAGGATCTCGGGATCCGCCGGGGGAAACTCGGGCTTCATTTTTTCGAGCGCATCGACGAGAACCTCGGCGATCATCACGTCACGCGGGCCTTTTTTGTCCGCCGGCACCAGATACCATGGGGCGTGCTCGGTGCTGCATTCCGTCAGCGCCTCCTCGTACGCCTCCGTGTATTTGCCCCAGAGCGCGCGCTCGGCGAGATCGCCCAGCTCGAATTTCCAGTTCTTGGTCGGATCGGCGAGGCGGGCCTCGAGCCGCTCCTGCTGCTCTTCCGTGGAGATATGAAGGAAGAACTTGAGGATGGTGACGCCGTGATCGGTGAGCAGTCGCTCGAACTCGTTGATGTGGCGATAGCGTTTCCGCCAGAGCTTCTCGGGGACGAGCGAGTGCACTCGCACCACGAGGACGTCCTCATAGTGTGAGCGGTTGAACACGCCGACGGTCCCCGCCGGTGGAACGACATGGTGGACTCGCCACAAGAAGTCGTGCTGCAGCTCGAGCAGCGACGGCCGCTTGAACGAGCTCACGACGCAGGTCGCCGAGTTGAGCGGGCCGAAGATCTTTCGAATCACGCCGTCCTTCCCCGAGGCATCCCGCCCTTGCAGGACGACCAGCAGCGCCCGCTTCTCCTCGGCGCCCAGCTTCGCCTGCCACATCGTGAGCTCTTCGAGCAGCGGCACGAGGGCGAGATCGGCCGCCTCACCCTTGGGAACGGAGCCCGGCGGACGAGCATCGTCGTCGGTGAGGCTCACGGAGCTGGGAGAGATCAGAGGTTTCAGCGTCGGCATGGCGGCCTGCTAGGGGACGAGAGACGAGCGACGGGGAACGGGACCGGGGACTGCGTTAGGGGGTCCCGCGCCTAACCGGCGCCAACTAGCGTACGCACTAAGCCCTGACGCCTGAGCCTGGGGCTTCTCCCAGGATCCGGCTGGCCCGGGGCGCGTTTCGCCACTGAGCCCGATTCGCGGCGATCGTGCGCTCGAGCCGCTCGGTCAGCACGTCGAGCGAGTCGGTGACGGTGAGAAGGCCGAGGTCCTGGAGCCCGATGGTCCCCTGCTTGGCCAGGGTGCCGTGCAGAAACTCCATCATCGGCGCCCAATACGCCTCACCCATCAGCACGACCGGAAATGCCGTGATGGTGCCCGTTTGAACCAGCGTCAGCGCCTCGAACAACTCGTCGAGCGTCCCGAGCCCGCCGGGCAAGACCACGAAGGCATAGCTGTACTTCACCAGCATGACTTTGCGGACGAAGAAGTAGCGGAACGTGACCCATCGATCGAGATAGGGGTTCGGCTTCTGCTCTGTGCGAAGCACGATGTTGCAGCCGACCGAGTAGCCGCCGGCTTCCTTCGCGCCGCGGTTGGCGCCCTCCATGATGCCCGGGCCACCGCCGGTCATCGTCGTGAGCCCGAGTTGAGCCACCCGCGCCCCCGCCTGCCGGGCCAACTCGTAATAGGGATGGCCCACGGGAAACCTGGCCGAGCCGAACACCGTCACGCAGGGCCCGACGAAGTGCAGCGCGCGAAACCCCTTGATGAACTCGGCCGCGATCCGAATCACCCGCATCAGCTCGGAGCGCCGGGAGCGCGGGGCGCCGAGGAGGTGCTCGTGCGCTTCGTCGCCGTGGCCTTTGATCCAATCGGACGCTTCAGCGGCCGGCGCGACGTTGAGCATAGCCCCAACGATGGAAGCGCGGGCTAGCCGAAGCAAGGGCCGTCTCGGAAACCGGCGCGCGTGGCGGAGCGTCGTGATGGAAGGGACCGGCCTTCTTCGGAGAACCCATGAATACGAGAGCACTCTTCATCGCCGCGCTTGCCTGGGTATCGCCGGCCATTGCTCAACGCCCGGCGCCCCGAAAGATCCAAGCGGGCGAAGGGGTTTTCGTCTTCATCACCGCGCCGTACAGCGATGTGGGGCTCGACGGCAATTCCGTCGCGATCATCGCGCGGGACGGCGTGCTCGTATTCGACTCGAACGGCACACCCGCGGCCGCGGAGGCGGTGCTCGGCGAAATTCGGAAGCTGACCGATCAACCGGTCCGTTACCTCGTCAACTCGCATTGGCACTGGGATCATTGGTACGGAGCGGAAGTCTACCGCCGAGCGTTCCCGGCGATTCAGATCATCACGCACGAAGCGACCCGGCGGATGATGCTCGGCCCGGCGCTGGTTTTCAATCAGCCTGGTCTCGATGAGCAGCTGCCGCAGCACATCGCGGAAGTGGAGCAGGCGCTCAAGGCCGCGGAGGCCGGTGGGAAGCCTCCGAGCGACCTCGCTCGGCTCCGGCGCCACGTCGAGGACGATCGGTTCTTTCTCGGAGCGAAGCGCGCCGTCCACCACACGGTCGCGAATCTCACTTACACGGATTCGCTCACGATCTACCTCGGTGAGCGCGAGATCAAGGTGCTCCACTACGACCGGGCGGTCACGCCGGGCGACACCTTTCTCTACCTGCCCGCCGAACAGCTCCTGATCACCGGCGATCTTCTGGTGAATCCGATCTCCTTCGCGCTCAGCGCGTATCCGACCAGCTGGCTCAACACGCTGGAGCGAATGGAAGCCCTCGAGACGACCGCGATCATCCCAGGCCACGGCGAGCCGCTCCACGACAAGGAGATGCTCCACACGAACGTCGAGCTGCTCCGGGCGCTGCTGCGTTCCGGAAAGGAAGCGAAGGCGAATGGGCTGAGCGCGAAGGACGCGACGGCCGCGGCGTATGCCACCGTGCACGATCTCATGGTGAAGCTCACCCACGACGACCCACAGCTGAACGGCGCTTTCCGGGTCTATATGGTCGAGTGGCTGATGCAGCGGATCTACGCGGAGCTCGACGGTCCGCTCGACGACGCGATCGCGAAGCCTTAGAGCCGACCGTCGAAGTAGAAGTCGAATCGCCAGCCGGTCGAGCCGCGGAGGCGGCGGGAGAGATCGGCGCGGATGAGGCCGTCGAGCATGCTGATGCCACCGCCGGCGCCAAGGAGAGGTTTTCCCTTCGAGAAATCGCGGCGGTCGCCCGCCCAGCCGATGTCGCTGAACGCGGTGACCCGGAAGGCCGGGAACGAGTTGCCGACCTCGACCCTGCCCCGCCAGAAGGCCGAGCCGGATTCGGCCGCGCCGGTGTAGCCCCGGAGCGTCGCCGGCCCGCCGAGGAAGAACCGGCGTTGAACCGGCACGGTTCCCGCGCTCGTTCCCGCCCCGACCTCCGCCGCCACCGCAATCGGACCGTGCGGCGTGACGATGAGCCGCGCGCTCCCGGATCCACGTCCGTACCGGAAGTCGCCGCCGACCGCGTCGAGCGTGGCATCGCCGCCCAGCGACACGGTGCGGGAGAGGACGCGGTTACCGCGGAGCGTGAACGAGGCGCCGAACTGAGTCGCGCTGTCCGCGGCGAGGTTCCCGCGGAAATGCTTGACCGAGCTGAACAGGCGCGGCAGGCTCGCGTTCGTCTCCACGAAAGCCGGTCGCTGCTGCTCGGCGAAGAACCGCCAGCTCCACCAGCCGGTGGTGACGTTCTCCCAGACCAGCTCGGCCCCGAGCGTCCGGAAGTACTCGCCGTCGTCCCGTTGCGCGATCAGGCCCATCACGCTGTTGACCGGTCCGAACGGCCGGGTGTCGGGATTCATCGCCGCGAGCCTCCGGTACGCCCCCAGCCGGAGGCGGGTGTTCGTCGTCGGCCGGGTGAGGCTGAGCTCGGCGTTAGGCACGAGATCGGCGGAGCCGATCCGGGCGGTCCCCTCGGCCGTGAGCCCACCGGTCTGGAGCGAGCCCCTCGCGCCGAGGGACAGGCCCTCGATCCGGTTGTAGCGGGCGTTCTGGAGCAGGGAGCTCACGCCTCGGGGCAGCTCGATATGGGTGCCGGACGGAGCGCCGGGCAGCTGCTTGATCGCGTCGGCGAGGCCGCGGAGCTCGGACTCGGTGATCAGATCGCCCATCTGGAGGATGGGCTCGCCTAACGTCGGGCTCTTGAGCAGCGCCAGGGTGTCCTCGGGGATGATCACCGCGAGCGCCGAGTCTTGGTCGCGCCGGTACGAGCGACGGGAGCACTGCCGCGCCTCGCGCGCGATGACCCGGCCCTTCTGATAGCCACGAGTGCCTTCCGCCTCGGCCTCTTTGCGGGCCGCGTCGATGCACAGGCTCACGACTTTTTCGATGCTGTCGGAACGGGCGCGCCGGGCGACCGAGTCCAGCTTCGGCTCATCGTTCCGCCGGTCGCGGTCGCGGGTGGTTCCCGCTGGCCGGAATGTGCTGTTCGGATCCGGCGGGGTGCCGCCTTCGACTTCATAGTCGGCATAGACCCGTTCGAACCGGACCGGCATCCCGAGCCAAGAGCCCATTTTTCCGACCGCGTCGATCGCCGCATACCGAAGCATCCACCAGCGGCCTTCGTAGAGCCCGTACTCCAGCGTGACGTACTTCACTTCGGCGACCGGATTGACGAACGACGGGACGTCCTTCTGGTCATCCTTCTCTGCATCGCGCCGAAACTCGTACGGCCGCGCCGGCCGGAAGACGGCACGGACCAGGCCGTACGTGTCGGCGTCGAACCAGAGGGCGCCGGCCATCAGCTTCCATTCGGACCGCCGAGGCGTCACCTCGAGCTTGATCAGCCGAACTTTCTTGCCGGTCGCAAAGGCCAGGACGGTGGTATCGCCGATCGCATACTTGTAGTCCTTTTCGCCCCCCTCGCGGAGCGGATAAACGAACCCTTCTTCCGCCTCCGCCCCGATGATCCGCAGATAGTCTTCGGCCGGATTGACGACGAGCCAGCGCACATCGTCGTCGAGATCCTCGGGCACCTGGGCGTCGCGGAACGCGATCGGGATGGATTGGCGGGCACCGGTCACCTCGATACTGCTCTTGCCGTCTCGCTTCCAGGAGATCTTTGCGGCAAGCTCCTGGCTGAACAGCATGCGGTCGCGGCTGAGCGCCCGGATCCCCACCCCCATGCGCTGGGAGACCGTGGCGGTGTAGGCCGTGACGAGGCGTTCGTTGCGCTCGCGGGCGGCGCGGGCGCGCGCGACCAAGTCGGCGGTCGCCGGATTGGCATAGGTATCGGCCGCCGGCGCGGACTTCGGGACCGTATCCTGCGGGGCGACGGCGAGAGCGAGTGCGAGGAGAATCATCGGATCGCCGTCCTACGGCCGGCGGACCACATCGGTTTCGCGGTTCAGAAACTCGGCCCCGCGCGAGCGAAACAAATCGCCTGAGGACTCGTAGGACGCCAATTCTTTCACCCTGGATCGAATCGTCGTGTCTCTCACACCGGCAGCGCCGCCGCGGGCCAATAGCTCGCGCGCCATTGTCAGATTCTTCCTCTGCACGTTCGGGATTACCTGGGCCATCCAGCTGCCGATTCTGCTCGGACAGGACGGGCTCGGGCTGTTCGGATACCATCTTCCGCTCCCGCTCTATTTCGGGCTCTTTCTGGTCGCGGCCTTCGGGCCGACGGCCGCCGCCTACCTGACGCTCCGCACGTTCGAAGGGACTGCGGGCGTGAAGGCGTGGCTGCAACGGTTCGTGCGGTGGCGAGTGGGCGGGAAGTGGTTCGTGGTCGCGCTGCTCGGATACCCGGTGCTTCATCTGATCATCGCACTGGTCCTCGTGGGGCCGACGGCGCTGAGCGCGGTTACCGGCGGCTGGACGAAACTGTTCACCATGTATCTCCCCGCGGTACTGCTCTTCCCCGCACTGATCAACTGGGGCGAGGAACCCGGGTGGCGGGGCTTCGCCCTCACCCAGCTCGAGACCCGGATGTCGCCTTGGCAAGCCACGCTGATCGTCGGCACGCTCCACGGCCTCTGGCACCTGCCGATCTTCCTTCTCGTCTCAGGTCCGGTAGCTCAAGGCCCGTTCGAGCTGTCGAATTTCCTGTTCAACACGGCGCTGATCGCCGTCATCTCGATCATTTGGACCTGGGTGTACAACAGTGCTCGGCAGAGTATCCTGGTCGCGACCCTGTTGCACGCCTCAGGCAACGCGGGCCCGAACCTGATCGGCTCGCTGGTACCGAGTCTCCCCCAGCATGCCGGATACGTGAACGCCGCGGCGTACGCAGCGATTGCCCTGTTCCTGCTGATCGGGACCAAGGGACGGCTGGGGTATGCGGGAGACGGCGGTAGGGCGGTAGGACGGTAAGGCGGCAAGGCGGCAAGGCGGCAAGGCGGCAAGGCGGCAAGGCGGCAAGGCGGCAAGGTCGCAAGGGGAGACAGCGATGTCATCCCGAAGAAGTGAAGGCGATTGGGGATCTCACACGCCTGACCCAGGGCGTCGCGCC
>JBDTOH010000349.1:0-6268 GCA_039933355.1 Gemmatimonadota bacterium
GGATGATGCAGGCTTCGGTCGAGGTCGAGGAAGAACTGGCCGACGCCCATGTTGCCGCAGCATTGACTGATGTTGTTCCAGTAGCCGGGCGTCCGCTGCTCGGGAATTCCGGCGGCGAGCGTTGCCTTCGCAAGGGACTGGACCCACGTCATCCACTTGGGATCCTTCGTCGTGAGCCACAAGCGATAGAACAGCCGAGCGGTGCCGGCCGGACCGTGGCACCAGCTCAGGTAGTAGAGATCCTTCCCGTCCGGCTCGTGATGAAAGATCATCGTACCGTCGCCCTGGCGGGTGGCGATCGAGTCGAGATATCCGGCGCCCTTGATCGCCGCGTCGAGGAATGCAGGGTCGCGGGCCTGCTCAGCGAGCGTCGCGAGGAAATACGAGACGCCGGCGGTCCCGTGCGAGAAGTTAGGCATGTTGCGCCGAAGACTCGTGCTCGGGTACCACATGAGGCCGCCGCCCGCCGGCTCGGCTGTCGCGAGCAGACGCCGCCCGGCCTTTCGCGCCAGCTCGAGCGCCCGTTCGTCCTTGAGCTCGTGGTGAAGAAAGAGAAGTGCCAGGCCGGTGCCGGCGTTCCCGGAGATGATATCGTTGCTGTCGTTCCACTCGACGCCGCTGTCCTTGGTCGTCGCGCGCTGGACGAGCAGATCGAGGGCCCGCCGGGCCGCGCTGCGATACCGATCGCCGCCGCCCGCGCGCGCCACGCTCGCGAACGTGAACGCGAGACCGCCCAGCCCGGTGTAAAGGCCGGCGTCGAGCTGCTTCGGGTCGGTGCCGTGATCCGTCATCTCGGCGATCAGATGATCCGCGCCGCCGGTCGCCGCTGCGAGCCACCGCTTGTCGCCCGTGCTTCGATACAGCTCGGCGTAGAACACCACGACCCCTGCCATACCGTTGTAGAGCTCGGCTTCGACCGACTCCGGCTTGAGCGGATCAGCAGGCCAGGAGAAACCGGCCTTCGTAGTTTGCCGGCTGGCCTCGATCCACCGGGCGGCGTCGAGCGCGAGCTCGAGATGCCGTCGATTGCTGCGACGAATTGACGGGCGTATCGTACGGTCAAGCGCGGGACCAAGACTGAACGCGGCGGCCACAGCGGTCGCCTGTTCGATGAATGTGCGTCGGGTGGTCATCACGGTCTCCCAGAACTAGACTCGCCTAATCTATCGCCCTTCATATCTACCCGCCGAGCACTCAAGCCGGTGCCCGGACGGGCACATCGATCACCTGGGGCGTATGGCCCGTGATCGCGAGCAGTCGGCGGAGGTCGGACTGCGAGATGACCAGCGTCGCCGTGTTAACGAGCGGGTGACATCGGAGCGCCTTGGCTTCCCAGACATCGCGATCGATCAGGACGATGACCTCGTGCTCCCGGTCGTTCAGAACACCGAGGAGCGTAACCGCGCCCGGCGTCACGCCGAGGTATTTGAGGAGGCGCTCGGGCGAGGCGAGGCTCAGGTTATCGGCGCCGATCCTGCTGGCGAGCTGCTTGAGATCCACCGGCTTGGCGCACGTCGTCACCAGGAGCCAGTGGCGGCGGCCCTTCTTGTCGCGCAGAAACAGGTTCTTGGTGTGGACGGCGATCGGCTCGGCAGGAACCAGCCGCTCGGCTTCTTCGCAGGTGAAGACCGCCGGGTGATCGAGGCGCACGTACGGAATCGCGTGCGCGTCGAGGACCTGGTAGATGTCGGGTGATTCCATCGCTCAGGGTCGATACCCCGGTCCCCGAATCACCTTGCCCGGCTTGGCGCCCGTGTACTTGCCGCCCTCGAGCACGACGACCCCGTTGACCAGGACGTATTGAATTCCTTCCGAAGGCAGCGACGGCTCGGCAAAGGTCGAACGGTCGCGGACCCGAGCAAAGTCGAAGATCACGATGTCGGCGGCGAGGCCGGGGCCGAGCCGGCCGCGATCATACGCCATCACTTCGTTGGCGGCGACAGCGCTCATCCGGTGAATCGCACCTTCGAGCGAGAGCGCGCCGAGGTCGCGCACGTACCGGGCGAGCACCCGCGGGAACGCCCCATACCCGCGCGGGTGCACCGCGAAGCCCCGCGCGGCCGGACCGGCGTCGGTGTCGAACGAGGTAAACTCCTCGCGCATCGCCTTCATCTTGTTCGCTTCCGACATGCTCTGCGGCATCGCAAAGACTTCCCGCGGCGCGATCTCGAAGAACACGTCCCATGGGTCTTTGCCGGTCCCTTTCGCGATCGCGCCCACGCTCTGGCCGTTGTACTTGGCGTAGGGCGTAGACGCGAGGCCGGCCACGATGATCCGATCCCAGTCCTTTCCGGCGTGCGCGTACCAGTTCTCCCATCCGCCTAACGTCTCCATCTCCTTGCGCATCTCGGCCCGAATGGCCGGATCCTTGAGCTTCTCGAGCAGCGCCGCCTGACCGTCGGCCGCGTGGCGGGGATGGAGGAGCGCGCGGATGCCGAGGCCGTTGTTGATGTACGGATAGACATCGACGCCGACCTCTTGTCCCGCGGCGCGCGCCGCCTTCACCCGGGCGAGCGCCATGTCCATCTTGCCCCAGTTGGCCTGGCCGGCCGTCTTGAGGTGGTAGATGTGAACCGGCGTGCCCGCGGCCTTGCCGATTCGGAGCGCCTCGTCGATGGCCTCGAGCAGCCGGTCGCCTTCGTTCCGCATGTGGGTGAAGTAGCGGCCACCGTACTGGCCGGCGACCTTGCTGAGCTCGGTGATCTCTTCTTCGGATCCGTAGATCGCGGGCGGATAGATCAGCGAGGTCGAGACGCCGATCGCCCCCGCTTCCATCGCTTCCTTCACCAGCCCGCGCATCCGGTCGAGCTCGGCCGGGGTCGCCTGACGGTCCTTGTCGCCGATCACGATCTCCCGAATCTTCGTGTGGCCGACGGTCTGGACCATGTTCATCGGCATTCCGGACTGGTCGAGCTTGGCAAAGAACTGGCGCATCGTCTGCCAGCCTTGCTCCTTCGCGTCGGCATCGGAGAGCGGCGCGTCCGAGTCGCCCTCACCCGCGTTGATCGTCGTGATGCCTTGCGAGAGGAGATTGAACGCGGCGTTAGGATCCTTGAGGAAAGGCGCCGCGGTCTGGCCCATCATGTCGATAAAGCCCGGCGAGACGACGAGGCCCGTGGCGTCGATCGTGCGCCCTGCGGTCGCCTGCGTGAGCCGCCCGATCGCGGCGATCTTGCCGTCCTTGACGGCGAGGTCCCCAGTGTACCAAGGGGCACCGGTACCATCGACGATCCGGCCGTTCTTGATCAGCAGGTCGTACTGCTGCGCCTGAAGCGCCGGTACCGCGGAAACCAGCAGGGCAGCGGCTGTGAGCGCGCTGCGACCGAACGATTTCAGTTCCACTTGAGCCCCCGGATTTGATCCAAGTTCAGATTGCCGCCGCTCAGGACACAGACCACGCGAGAGCCCTTCGGCAGCTTGACCAGGCCGCCGAGCAGCGCAGCCACCGAGGCGGCGGCCGCGGCTTCTGGCACCACCTTACACCGCTCCATGACCCAGATCACCGCGTCGAAGATCTCGGAATCGGGGAGCGTTACGATCTCGTCGACGAATCGCTGCACGACCGAGAGCGTCTTCTCGCCGACCCGCTTGACCCGAAGCCCGTCGATAATGGTGTTGCAATCGATGGTGACCACCTGACCAGCCGCGACGGCGGCCTGCATGGCCGGGCCGTCCGACGATTCGACTCCGATCACGCGGATCTTGGGATTGTGGCTCTTGACGGCCATCGAGACACCGGAGATGAGCCCGCCTCCGCCGATCGGCACTACGATCGCGTCGATCTCCGGCCAATCCATCACGACCTCGAGGCCGAGTGTGCCCTGGCCGGCGATGAGAAGCTCGTCGTCGAACGGGCTGATGTAGGTGAGGCCCTGAGTGCGGACCAGCTCCTTAGCCACCTCATTGGCCTCATCCCAGATCTGGCCGCGAAGCACGACTTCGGCCCCGTACGCTTTGGTTGCCGCGACCTTGGCCGGCGTGGCGTTCTCGGCCATGCAGACAACCGCCCGGATCCCATGAATCCTCGCCGCGAGCGCGACTCCCTGCGCGTGGTTTCCGGCGGAGGAGCAGACTACACCGGCCTTCTTTTGCGCGTCGGTGAGGAAGAGGAACTTGTTGAGCGGGCCGCGAATCTTGTACGATCCGACCCGCTGGAACATCTCGGCCTTGAGCCTGACGTCGTAGCCGGAGAGGTCGCTCAGCTGGCGCGAGGTCAACAACGGCGTGTGATGGATGTGAGACGCGATGCGGGCCCGCGTCTCCTCGAAGTCGGAGCGATTCAGCGTGAACATAGCTCGATTGGTGAAGGCAGCAGCAGGACGAAGCTAATGTTATCGGCTCGGGCGCCCAATCAACAGGCCCAGCGGGGTGCAACGAGACTGATCTAGGCCGCGGCGTTCGGACTCTACGAAGTAGATCCTCGCTGCGCTCGGGATGTCACCCTCTGGGAGAACCGCATCGAAGCGGTGCGAGGCCCAAAATGCAACTGACCCGTCCCGGAGGGACCCCCAACCCCAACCGTCATCGCGCAGCCACGTCCCTGTCGCCCGAGACCGTCCTGGGATATCCTACTTACCGGAACATCGACTGCCCCATCACCGCCACACCGAGCGCTCCCAGGACTCCCAATGACACTCGATACGATCGCCCGATTCTGCTGGGACGACATTCCCCGCGAGCAGGTCACCGAGAAGCTCGGCCGCAAGATCATCACCGGCGAGCGAATCATGATCCCTCAGATCTGGCTCGCGAAAGGCTGCGTCGTGCCGGAGCATTCGCATGAGGCGGAGCAGCTCTCGTACATCTTCGAGGGCGCGCTCAAGTTCATCATCAACGGCGAAGAGCAGATCGTCCGAGCCGGCGAGCTGCTGCACATCCCGTCCTGGGTGAAGCACGAAGCGGTCGCGCTGGAGGAGACCCACGAGATGGACGTGTTCAGCCCGATTCGGTACGACTGGCTCAACAAGACCGACGACTACTTTCACAACAAGCCCTCGGCCAAGGTGGGTTCCTCCGAGAGCCGAAGCCCGGCGACGGTCTATCGGTGGAGCGAGGTCAAGTCCGAGGCGATGAGCCCGTTGATCGACCGCCGCTATATCTCCGGCGAGCGGGCCACGGTCGCCCTGGTGAACTTGCAAAAGGGCGCGGTTGTGCCGATCCACCAGCACGAGAGCGAGCAGCTCACGTGGGTCCGGTCCGGCAAGCTCCAGCTCGATCTCGACGGGAAATCATCCGTGCTCGCGGCCGGCGACGTGCTCCGGATTCCATCGCAGGTCCCCCACATGGCCACCGCGCTCGAGACCACGGAACTGCTCGATGCATTCAGCCCGCGCCGGGACGATTGGATGACGGGAAACGACCAGTACATGCGGTCCGGCGCCGCGGCCTCGAGGTAACCTATGCGAGCGATTCGTGTACGCGAGTTCGGCGAGCCGTCGGTCCTTCAGCTCCAAGAGGTGCCGACGCCTGAGCCCGGCCCGGGCGAAGTCCTGATTCAGGTCAGAGCGGTCGGCGTCAATCCCGCGGAGACATATGTGCGGACGGGGCGTTATGCAATGCTGCCGCCATTGCCTTATACCCCCGGCTCGGATGGCGCGGGCGTGATCACCAAGCTGGGCTCGGGCGTCGAAGGACGGGCGGTCGGCGATCGGGTCTATTTCTTCGGCACCGCCGCGGGCCGGGGAGTGGGAGCGTACGCGGAATTCGCGGTGGCGGCGGCCAACCGTCTCCAGCGGCTGCCTGAGCGCGTATCGTTCGCGCAAGGCGCCGCGATCGGGGTTCCCTACGCGACCGCGCATCGCGCCCTGCTCGGGCGGGCAGCCGCGCGGTCGGGTGAGACCGTGTTCATTCACGGGGCAAGCGGCGGAGTTGGCACGGCGGCGGTGCAGATCGCGCGGTGGCAGGGTCTCACGGTGATAGGTACGGCAGGCACGCCGGAAGGCGCCGAGGTGGTTCGCAAGCTCGGAGCGCATCATGTCGTCAATCATCGCGAAGCCGGTTATCTCGACCGGGTCCGCGAGCTCACGAACGGTGTCGGGCCTGCCATCATTCTCGAGATGCTGGCCAACGTGAATCTCGACTTGGATCTCGGGCTGGTCGCCAAAGGCGGCCGGGTCGTGGTCATCGGGAATCGCGGGCGGATCGAGATCGATCCGCGTCAGACCATGTCCAAGGACTCGACGATACTCGGCATGTCGCTCTGGAATGCCTCGGACGCCGAGCTCGACGCGATCTACGCGGACCTCGGGCGCGGGCTCGAAAGCGGAGC
>JBDTOH010000350.1:0-6262 GCA_039933355.1 Gemmatimonadota bacterium
CGCGTGCCATCGTCATGCACGGCGCGGATTACGTGAACCACGGGATCATCGAGAAGCTCGGCCGTCTGGGGCGGAGTGAAGGATGTCCGGCGCTCGAAACCGGGGTGGCCGGGAGAGTGATCAACCTCATCCGGGGTGGGACGGTGCTCTTCGCGTACTACCCGTCGCCGGCGCTCGAGCGGAGCGTCGGAGCCCGTTAGGCGCCGGCCGCTTTCCGGCTCGCAGGCATCTGCCACCGGTCGAGTCGGGGAAGGATCTCCGCCATCAGGGCGCGAGCCCGGATCGCCGGCATCACAGCCTGGCTCGTCATTATGTGTACGCACTTCTCCAGCATCGCCGCCATCGAAATATCAGGGTCGGTAAACTTCCCATCCCGAAAGCAATACCCGCAGAAATCACCGACTCGGCCGGCGCGTTCATCCGTGCCGAAGTCCTCCGGCTTCTCCATCGGCATTCCACAACTCTGGCAGAGCGGTCCCGCTAGCGGCTGGTTAGCCATATGTTCCTCGTTGCTCGAGGGCCAAGATGTCGGGTGCGTACGCGAGCTCGAAGTCTGGTAGCTGCCTCGTGAAGACTGGATGAAGCCAGCGGGAAAGCATCAGTCAGGAGGACCCCGCGGTGGGCTTGCTGCGGGCTTCAGGAAACCTTCACACCGCAAGCGTATCATTGAGGCCGAGGCCGCATCCGCGATTGGAGATCAGCAATGTTTCAGCGAGTTCTGGTTCCCCTCGATGGCTCCCGTTTCGCCGAAGTGGCGGTGCCCGCAGCGGTCGACTTGGCAAAGCGAGCCGGCGGCACGGTTCGCTTTCTCCTGGTCCATCAGATCCGGTTCAATACGGTACCGCCGCCCGAGGGTGCCATCATCACCGCGGAAGCCGACGCCGCGATTCGTGACACCGAGCGCTGGTACCTCGCGGAGACGGTGAGACCGATCGAGCAGGCTGCGACCGTGTCCGTCTCCGCCGATGTCGTCAACGGTCAGGCCGGAGCGACGCTCGTTCAGGCGATCGGCTCATGGAAAGCCGATCTGGTCGTTATGGCGACCCACGGACGCGGTCCCTTTAGCCGGTTTTGGCTGGGCAGCGTGGCCGACTACTTGATCAGGCACGTGACGACGCCGCTCCTACTTCTTCGACCAAGAGAAGAAACGGAGACGCCCGCTCTCCAGGTAAAGACGATCATGGTGCCGCTCGACTTCTCGGCTGCGTCCAAGGCGATCCTCGAGCCGGTGACCCTTTTGGCCAAACTGTACGGCGCACAGATCGAGTTGGTGCACGTGGTGGAACCGCTGCTCGGCGAGACTCCCGCGGGGTTCCCCTACCCTCTTTCACCGATCGCGGCAATCGACGAGCGGACTCGCGGCCTTGCCGCGGACGCGCTGGGCGTGATCGCAGCTTCAGTGCGGGAAAAAGGCCCCAACGTGACGACGCGGGTGCTGTTCGGCTCGAGCGCGGCCGGGACCCTGCTCGAACGGATGAACGAGGTGCCACCCGACATGGTCGCGCTCGCGACTCACGGCCGGGGAGGCTTTCGTCGCGCGGTGCTCGGGAGCGTGGCCGACAAGTTGATCCGGGGTTCGCACACGACCGTGCTAGTGATGCGGCCGCCCATCTAGGCGGAATGCGCCCGCGTTTCGGACTGGCGCTTCCGGATTCACTGCTTCAGAGTCCTCGGGATGATTCTCGTAGTTGCGCGAGGTCCCTTCAGTGGTTCGCAGTCTCGGCGGGACGGTAGACCAGCACGGGAGTCGGCGCGGCCCGAATCACTTTGTCCGCGACGCTCCCGAGGACGACGCGCCGGAATCCGCCGGCGCCGTTGGTGGAGAGGGCAATCAGGTCGAATCGGCCGTCCTCGAGCTGCCTCAGAATGGTCGCAGCGGTCCCGATCCCGATGACGGCATTGGTCGCGACTTCAAGCCCCTCCTTCCGCAGCCTGTCTCCGACCTGATCGAGATACCTCTGCGCCTCCGTACGTAGAGCATCAACCGGCTCGGGCTGCATTGCGACCGGATAGGGAAGTGATGCCAGCGCTCCGAACATCGGCTCGACCACGTTGAGCAGTGTAACGTGGGCCTGTGTGGCTCGAGCAAGGGCTTTCACGATATCGAGAATGGCTTCCGACTCCTTGGACAGATCGATTGGCACCAGCACGCGACGGAGCTCGAGCGGCTTCGCGGGCACTCCATCGGCGGGCGGGCGGAAGAGAAGAATAGGGACCTGCCCAAGCCGGATGAGGCGATCGGCGACACTGCCTAACCAGAAACGGCTGAGCGCGCCACGCCCATGGGTGGACATCACGATCAGGTCGGGCGGATGCCTTGCCACGACATCCTGGATCGCAGCGGCCGCGGCGCCATCCACGAGCTCGGGGATCACCGGTCCGGAGCCGATCGCGCCGAGCTGATGGGCCGTCGCCGCCAAGTAGGTCAGCTCGATGGCCCGCCGCGCCGAGTCGTCGGGGCCGAGAACATTCGAGATGCCGCCAAAGGCGGAACCAATCCTCGGTTCGTGCACCATCAGCAGGCGGAGCTTGGCCCCGGCAGCCCGTGCAAGGTTGGCGGCGGTTGGAAGCACAGACTCGGCCAGGTGCGAGCCGTCGAGGGGCACCAGAATCGAATGGAGCATAGCGACTCCCGTCCTTCTTCGGGTGAGAAACAATCGAGCAAACGGCCGGCTTTCCAACGCTTTCAGCGAAACCGATGAGAGGACCAGGCCGGGCGTGCCGGTTGAGAAGCCCAGGGATCGGGCCGCCGCCCCTCCTGGGTAAATCATGTCGAGACATGCCTGAACGGTTCCTGAAGGGTTTGTGAGGGTTACCGAAGGAGAGACCCGACTCGCTCGATCCCAGGGCGAGTTCAATCGCGGATGAGTGGGTCCCCTGCGCGCTCGGGAAGACATCGTTCGTGACCAGCATCGGTAGGCCTTTGGCCTGGACCAAACCGGCCGGCCGAAGTGTCGGGGCGGTTCTTAACGCGGCCTTCACGACGCCCTCAAGGTCGGGGGCTTACTAATAGAGGATCGCGGCGGCCAGTGGCCCGCCCGAGCGTGAAACGTCAACAGAGTCGAGGGCCCCATGCGAACGGATAAAGAGTTGCAGCAGGACGTGATGGACGAGCTGCGGTACGAGCCTAGCCTCGATGAGAAGGAAGTCGGAGTAAACGTGTCCGGAGGGTTGGTGGCACTGACGGGCCGCGTGGCAACCTTCGCCGAAAAGCGGGCCGTCGTCCGCGCAGTCGAGCGAGTGAAGGGGGTTCGCGGCATCGCGAACGAGGTCAAGGTCGCGCCGCCCGCGGCGCTCGAGCACAGCGATGTCGAGATCGCCGAGGCGGCCATGCAGGCCCTTTGTTCGCGCACGGATCTGCCGGTCGATCGGATCCGAGTTCGAGTGGAGCAAGGCTGGTTGACGCTCGAGGGGAAGGTGGAGTGGCAATTCCAGCGCGAGGCGGCCGAGCAATCCGTGCGGGCGCTGGCCGGCGTTCGGGATGTGATCAACGCGGTGACGGTGGAGCCGTCGGTGAAGCCGGCGCAGGTAAATGAGAAGATCAGGGCGGCGCTCGCTCGAAGCGCGCGGCTCCATGCCCAAGAGATCACGGTGGACGTACGCGACCGGCGGGTCCTGCTCCGGGGAAAGGTGCAGTCGTGGGCGGAGCGCCGCGAAGCCGAACGAGCGGCATGGTCGGCGCCGGGCGTGACGGCCGTGGAGAACGACCTGGTAGTTGCGACCTGACTGTGGCGGAGGGAGGCGACATCCGGTCGGACTCATCTGGGGATTGATTATGACGTTGCAGGTTCCGACACTCGTCCGAGCGCTACTCAGCGCCGTCTCACTCGCGAGTCCGCTCAGCGCGTCAGCCCAGACGAACCCGGCCGAGCGCGCCTCGGTCCTCGAGAACGCCCTGATGCGCTACCGCAGTCTCGCGGAGCAAGCGCCCTGGCCGGTCGTTCCGGACGGGGCGCATCTCGAACCGGGCGGCCGAGCGGCGCGCGTCACGCTGCTCCGCCGCCGACTTCAAGCCGAGGGCTACGCGGTCGGGACGGCGGGCGGGGAGCCGGACCTCTATGATCCGGTCCTCGAAGCCGCCGTCCGGCGATTTCAGGAGCTCCACGATCTCGAGGCCGACGGGTCGGTTGGAGCGGGCACGCTCGCCGCGCTCAATGTGCCGGCTCGGGCCCGGGTCGATCAATTGGAGGCCAATCTCGAGCCGCGGCGGTCGTTTCCCGATTCGTTAGGGGAGCGCTACATCCTGATGAACGCCGCGGCCTTCAGGCTCGACGTCATCGAAGGCGGCGCCTCTGTCCTTCAGCTCCGCGTCATCGTGGGCCGGCCCCGATTGCCCACGCCCATCGCGAGTTCGCTCGTGACCGAGCTGCTGTTCCGTCCGCTCTGGAGAGTTCCGCGCTCGATCGCGATCAACGAGATCGTCCCGATCATCCGCCGCGACCCCGGGTATCCGGCGCGGATGGGCATGCGGGTGTTTCACGGCTCGGAGCGGGCCGGGAGTGAAGTGGATCCTCGGACGATCGACTGGTCGGCGACGGGCCGGGCGCTTCCCTATCGATTCGTGCAGGAGCCGGGGCCGCGCAATCCGCTCGGCGGGGTGAAGCTGGTGTTTCGCACCCCCTACGACGTCTACCTTCACGACACGCCGGCGCGCGCCCTGTTCGAGCGGCGCCGCCGCGCGTTCAGCCATGGGTGTGTCCGAGTCGATCGAATCGATCAACTGGTCGCGTACCTGCTGCCCGGCTGGCCGGCCGATTCGATCGCCGCGGCCATGGCGAACGGGAGGGACCGCCGGGTCCCGCTCGCAGCACCGATTCCAATTCACTTGGTTTACTGGACTGCGTGGGTTGAAGCGGATGGGTTGGTTGCGTTTCGGGAGGACATCTACCACAGGGACAGGCGGAAGGCGCCCCGGGCGTAAGGACTGGGCTCCCCAACGCCGCCGACAGCCGTAAACCGCGCTCCACATTGGCGCAGAGCGCCCTCGACGGTGGGGCGGCGCGCTAACGGCGGAGGATCTCAGTCAGGGGTCGGCGGGGCGTCCTGGCGACCGGTTTGGCGTAACCCGCTCGCAGAACGATCTGGGCAGAGGCGCGGAGAGCGAGCGCCGACTCGAGCTCCGCGCGGATCTCGGGCACCTCGACCGGTGAGTTCAAGAACGAGGTGGCGACTCGATCCGCCGCGAGCGACAAGAGAAGCCGGGCGAGGCCGCGGCCGGCCGCCACCCAGGCCGACGGGTCGTCCGCTCGAGTGCAAAGCACCGCGAGGACCGGGCTACCCGCCGCCACTCGCCGGTCTTGCGCCGCGATGCCGCCGCCGATGTCGAACGTGCGAACCACGAGCGGAGCGAGCGGTCGAAGCGCAAGCGGGGCTTTTCCGTTAGGCGCTGGAATGCCGTCCGGACGGCGGGTCCCGGGGACTCGAAGCCAGCGTCCAAGCTCCTGACGGAATTTGCCGTCAGCCATCTGGAGCCGGTCGGCCCGCGCAATGAGATCGGCGAGAGCGGTCCGCTCCGGGCGGCTTTCGATCAGCTGGAGGTCAGTCCCGCGAAGGCGGGCATTGCCGGCGGCCCGTTGGAAGGCCGGCGCCGGCACGGAGCGGCGTTGGAACGGTTGCCGGTTGGTGCGACGGGCGGAGATCGCGTCGTACAGAACGATCGATGCAGGATCGGGCCGACCGGTCTCCCCGAGCGTAAGTCGAGCGATCAGGTCGGCAGTGGGGCCTCTCGGCAGGATTTCGATGTTATGGTCCTGCCCGAACCGGGCGAGCACAATGCTGAGGTACTCGACCAGAGCGCCGCAACTGATGGTGAGCTCGCGGCCATTTGGATCGGAGACCTCCAAGAGCCGAGCCCGGTCGGCGTGGATCTCGATCGTGTCGGACCGGATCCGACACCACCAGGGCTGGGTGTTGTGAACCGACGGCGCCCACACCGCACTCGCGAGGGCCGACTTCAGCTTCTCACGCGACGAGGCCGTGAGCGGGAAGTCGCCGAGGGCCTCTTCATAGGGTTCGAGCCACAGATCCGCCATCGCGATGCCTTTTTGTGGGTTCGGGGTACGTGGTCAGCCCATCAGTGTACACGAGAGGCCGGAGCGCGGACTGAATCGTTGATGACGATTCTCTCATAGGCCGATTCACGCCGGACCCGGTCACCAGCCGCGCGGTGACAGCGCACTCTTAAGCGGGTCCCGCTCCCCGCCTCGAAGAGTTGCCGGTCTTCTTGACACCGGTTTCACAGAACCTTCATCGGGGACGAGTC
>JBDTOH010000351.1:0-6247 GCA_039933355.1 Gemmatimonadota bacterium
CCTCGAGTGGAGCGCGCGCGTCGAGCTTCGCAACCTCGACGTAGGGGGCGAGAAACTCCGGGTTGGCGAGGTGGCCCGAGAGCCGGAACGCCCCGTCAAAATCCTCAGCGGAGAGCTCGTGATAGCCGGCATTGTGGTAGTACCCGAGCCGGCGGGCCGGGGCATCGATCATCTGAATCCCGATCGAGGTCTTCACGTGACCGGTGCGATAGCTGGTCCCCGAGGTGTCCGGCAGGTAATAGGAGTCCATCTCGACGATCACCGGCCTGCCTAACGCGACCTGCTCCTCGACGTGGACCACCAGCGGCCGCCAGATGTTGAGCTCGAACACCTCGATCCCATAGAGCTGATAGAGGTCGGCGAGGGGGAACTTGAAGAAGGTCCACTGGTCGCCTTCGAGGTCGGTGCCGAGGGTGAACGGGAAGCAGGCGATCGGCTCGAGCCCGTTGCTGTGGAGCAGCTCGGTCCACAGATCGACGTAGCAGTTCGACTCGAGCCAGACCCGGTCGTCGCGGTGGGTGGCGTGAGGCTGATAGCCCGCTGGTTCGAGTCCCCAGATCGCCCGGGTCACAATCCGAGCGCCTCCCGAGTCGCGGCCGGCCAGGCCCCGCGGCCGAACCCATGCTGCTTATAGAGGGCGAGGGTGAGCCGCTCCAGCCCGAACCCGATGCACGCGGTATGCGCCGGAGCGTTGTCGTCGGAGATGATCCCGTAGATCGTGCCGAAGTGCTGCTGATGGTAGTTGAGCGAGATCACCGCGGTCGGCTGCTCCGCCGAGACGATCGGGGTCACCACCTCGAACTTGAGCTGGGAGTCGCGCTGGCTCTGGGCGAGGATCTTTCCGCCCCGGCCGAAGAACGGATCGTTGGCGACCTCGAACCGGGCGTCGAGCACCAGCCGGTCGATGTACGTCTGCGCCCGGTCGAACCAGGCGTTCCGCCACACGGATACCTGCTCCGGCGTGCCGATCCGTACGTGCTCCCGCATCCGGAACGACTGCATCCGGGCCGGGTCGTCGGACGGCTCGTGCCGGAAGCAGAACGACAGAACGTCCATAACCCGGCCGCCGGCGGGCAGGTGCTCGGCCAGCGTCGGATAGATCGGATAACACGCGGCGGGAGTCAGCACGACGTCGGTTGACGGCAGCCCGTGAGCCCAGTCCCCGCCGGCTTCGACCGTCTGGACCAGGTCGCGATGGGCCTTCTCGGTGCCGGCGAAGGAATGGACCGAGCCGGCGAGGTGCGGGAACGACTTGAGGTACCCGCTCCGATTGAACTCGGTCCGATTGATGACCGGCGGAAACCGGATCACGGTGGCACCGTCGATTCGTCCGAGCTCGGTGACCAGTTGGTCGAGCCGGCCGACGGTGTCCTCGAACTCCTCGCCGCGCCCGAACACGCCGGCGACTCCCATCGGCACCAGGAGCCGTCGACCGATCAGATCGTCGAGGAACGCTCGGCGGGCGACCTCGACGTCCGGGCCGACCGCGGTCATTTCAGTCGTCCTTGTGGATGAGGAGCATCGACGCGTTCGCCGAATAGATCCGGTCGTTGGCGATCATCAGCGCCGCGCTGTGCGCATCGCGAAGGTGACGGCCGACGCTGTATTTGGAGTCGTTCTTGTAGCCGAAGAGGCCGATCACTCCGAGGGTGTCACGGACCACGTCAGCCGCTGCAGTCGAGCTGGTGATCTTGAGGTTATTCATTCGAAGCGCGAATCCAAGCCCCGAAAGGACCTCCACGTCGTCCATGTTCCGCTCGAAGTCGGCGATCCCGCCCTGGACGACCGCCCGCATCGTCTGCAGGCGAGCCACCACCTCGGCCAGGCGGAGCGCGGACGGCGGCACGGTTCCCGGTTTCTTGCGGGCCTCCGAGCGGACGAAGCCACGGCCTCGGTTCACCGCATCCGTTGCGATCCCCAACCACAGCGATGACCAAAGAATATGGGAGAATGGGAGCATGGTCTGGCTCGACATCTCTCCGTATGGCGTCGGCAGAACCTGCTCGATCGGCGCGTCAGCCGTGAGGGTATACCCGAGGCTCATCGTGCCCCGCATGCCGAGCGAGTCCCAACCGCTGGTTTCGGTCAGCTTGAAGTCGCGGCGGGTGAGCAGAGCGAGAACCTGATCGTTGCCGGCCGCGTCCGGACTCCGGCGCGCGGTCGCGAGGATCCCGTCAGCGTGCTCGCCGTAGGAGATGACCGGGGCCTGCTTGATCAGCCGGAATCGGGAGCCTTGCTGGTCGATGGCGCAGATGCTGGTCCGGACATCGCCCCCGACGCCCTGCTCCGTCGTCGCCGAGGCGAGCAGCAGCTCTTTGGCTGTGAGCTCAGTCAGGTAGTCGCGCAGGAACGGGGCGGTGCGGCCGTGGCGGATCAGGCAGCCGACCTGGATCTGGTGCATGGCGTACACCATCGCCGTCGAGCTGCAGTGGCGGCCCAGCTCCTGACAGACGGCCGCGATCTCGCCGAACGTCGCGCCGCGGCCTCCGAGCTCCTGGGGAACCATGGCGCCTAACATCCGTTCGTCGCGGAGGGCAGCGAACGCTTCGGCAGGAAACCGGGCGTCCTGGTCGACGCTCTCAGCCGCCGGTCCGGCGACAGCCGCCCCTACCGCCTGGGCGATGCGGACCGGATCGGTGCCGAGAGCGGCCGCGATCACGCTGCACCCTCGGTCAGCTCCTGAATGGCGGACCGGATCACGTCGACGGTTCGAAACGCTCCGCGGCGCAGCATCCGCTCGGGGAACTCGACCTCGAACCGGTCCTCGAGGGCGAGCATTAGATTGACGCTGGCGTGCGAGGTCAAGCCGGCTTGATAGAGGTCGCTGTCGTCGGCGAGGTCGTCGACCAATGTCGTTAGGCGGCCGTGCTGCTTGACGATGGCGCGGATCTCGGCCGCGGTCGTATTGACGGCAATGTTACGAGTCTCCATAGGTCGCTCCTTGGGCGACAACAACAGCCGTGGCATACTGCGAATCATGGGCCAAGCTGACGGCGAATCGGGTCAAACCGGCGTCCCGCGCCAGCTCCGCCGCGGTCCCACTCAACACGAGGTCACACCAACCCACCGGATCGCGGTGGACTTCGATTTCACGCCAAGCGGACCAGTGATAGTTCGGCCGGAGCGCCTTGATTGTCGCCTCTTTGGCCGCGAACCGGGCGGCGAACCGAGCCGGAGCCTCCTCGGCCGAACCCGATTGGCAATACGCAATCTCCGCATCGGTGAAGATTCGCCTGACATACCGGTCGCCGAAGTTGGCGATCGAAGTCGCGATGTCCTGGATTGCCACCAAGTCGGTGCCAACTCTCAGCCCAACGGCCAAGGTACCCCCAAAATGTCATCTGCGATTCAGAGCGAAGCTTGCCCTGACTCGTTTTGCGACTCTTGTGCCATCCAGGAGCGGGAGGACCGGGAGAAGCGGTCGAGATAGGGATAGAGTTGGTATAGAACGATTTAGTCCTATTGTCGGGCTCCGCATCGAGGGACGAACTGAGGTGACTGTGGCTTCGACATAGCACCAGGACAACATGTCTGTCGGGCCGGCGCAACACCGTGATGTTGCTACGTTACAGATCGGGTTCAACCGTGGCGGCAGTGGCGCAGACTGCTGGCGTCTCCGCCCGGTCGCTTTACGTTTGATCTCGATTGCTCCTCACCAACAAAGCCCCGAGATCGATGCCTCGAGTCCTGCCGATTCGCGTTCCGCTGTTACTAGGGATCCTAACGTCATCCGCGAGCGCCCAGGCCCCGGCTCCTCGCACGCCTTCCGCCCAAGCTTACGCCCGTGCCGAAGCGCTCGACCGGCCATCGGCGAGAGCCAAAGTCAAGAATATTCTCGTTGTCCCGCACTGGACCGGCACCGGCGATGAATTCTGGTATCGGCGCGAGACGGCGACCGGCCACGAGTTCGTGATTGTCGACGCGGCGAGCGGCCGGCGCCGGCCGGCCTTCGACCACGAAGCCGCAGCGCGAGCCGTGAGCTCCATCAGCGGAACGCCGGCCGGTCCGGGTCGGCTGCCGTTCGAGGCGTTCGAATTCATCGGCGGCCCCGAGGCGATCCGGATCGAGATCGAGGGGCGCGGCTACGACTGCCGCCTAACGATGAGCCGCTGCGAACCGACCGGCCCCGCGACCGGCCCCGTGGATGGGGAGCTGGTCTCGCCGGACGGCCGCGCGGCCGTCTTCACCCGGTCGGGCAACCTCTGGATCAAGAGCCTGCCCGGTGGCGAGGAGCGGCGGCTCACCGAGGACGGGATGGAGAACTTCGGTTACGGGATCTATTCCGACGGATGGAAGGCCGCGTTCATTCCACGCGAGCGGGCCATCGCGTCCGGTCATCCGCCGCCTCCGATGGAAACCTATTGGTCGCCCGATTCGCGGCTGGTCGTGGTGCCCAAGGTCGATCAGCGGCACGTCGCGCCCTACCCG
The DNA here is from genome assembly GCA_039933355.1 of Gemmatimonadota bacterium. Taxonomy (GTDB): domain Bacteria; phylum Gemmatimonadota; class Gemmatimonadetes; order Gemmatimonadales; family GWC2-71-9; genus SHZU01. The sequence continues at coordinate 4,429 of JBDTOH010000351.1, forward strand.
CTGACCGAGACGGTGCCGCACGATGGGAGCTTCCGCCCCAAAGTCCACCCGATCCGGCTTCCCCTCGTCGGCGAAAAACCGCCGACGCTCGAGTGGTTCGTGATCGAGGTCGCCACCGGGACGCGCCGGCGGATCGAGTTTCCCTACGATAAGCTGCTGGTGATGCAGCAGGACATGCTCGCGATCCGGAAAACGTGGTGGAGCTCGGACAATCGCCGGCTGTTCGCGGTGGCCTTCGGCGACAATATGGAGTCGGCGTTCTTCTTCGACGCCGACCTCACGACCGGCGCCGTGCGCACCGTCGTGGAGGAGCACCTGCTGCCCCGAACCGACCTCAATTCGACCACCTACAACCCGCCCAACGTGAGAGTCTCGGCCGACGGGAACCAGGTGATCTGGTTTTCCCAGCGCGACGGGTGGGGTCACCTCTACCTCTACAACGGGGCGACCGGTGCGCTCGAGCACCAGATCACCAAGGGCAACTGGCTCGTCCGCGACATCATTGCGATCGATGAGGGCCGCAAGCGGATCTACTTCACCGGCGCCGGGCGCGAGCCCGGCAACCCCTACTACCGATATCTCTACCGGGTCGGCTTCGACGGCTCCGACCTCACGCTTCTCTCGCCCGAGCCCGCGGACCACATGCTCACGAGCCCATGGAACGATGTCCTCGCGATCGACGGGGCGACCGGCTACGAGGCGGTGTCGCCGAGCGGGAACTATGTGGTCTACAACTACTCGACGCCGAGCCAGCCGACGAAGAGCGTGATCCGGTCGACGGCGGATGGGCGGTTGATCGCGACGTTCGAGCAGGCGGACGCGAGCGCGCTCTATGCCGCGGGCTTCCGCGCCCCTGAGGAGATCGTCCTCAAGGCGGCCGACGGCGTCACCGATCTCTGGTGCGTGATGTACCGGCCGGCCGGCTTCGACCCCGGCAAGCGCTACCCGATTCTCGACGTCCAATACGCGAGCCCCCTCACCGCGGTGGTGCCCCGAAACTTTCTGATGGCGATTACCGGCCCGTCGTCGCCGTCGGCGCCGTCCACCTACGCCGCGTTAGGCATGGCGGTCGCGATCGTCGACGGGCGCGGGACCACGTTCCGGTCGCGCGAGTTCCTCCACGCCATCTTCGGGAAGCTCAACATCAACGGGCTCGACGATCACGTCGCGGCGATCAAGCAGCTCGGCCAGCGGTTTCCGTGGATCGATCTCGGCCGGGTCGGCGTCATCGGGCGGTCGTATGGCGGATGGAGCGCCTTTCGCGCCATGCTCGAGTTCCCCGACTTCTACACAGTGGGCGTGGCGGGCGCGCCGCCCGGCAGCCAGCACAACATGTATCTCGACTATCACGCGACGGCGATGCACGGCCGCCCCATCTATGGCGACGGGTCGGAGCTCCGCGGAAGTCCGACGGAAGTGCCGAACAACTGGAATGTTCTGGACGGCCGGCAGCAGGCGTCCCGGCTCCAAGGTAAGCTCCTCGTGATCCTCGGCGAGCTCGACGAGAACGTGCTGCTCGGCTCGACCATGCAGCTGCTCGCCGCGCTGCAGAAGGCGAACAAGGACTTCGATCTGATCTATCTGCCGGACCAGAACCACTACTTCACCGGCAACCCGTACGTCACCCGGAGGGTGTGGGACTTTCTCGTTCGGAATCTGGTTGGGGGGACGCCGGCGGGCGGCAAGGCGGCAGGGCGGCAGGGCGGCAGGTTGCTCCAATGATCGCGGCGAGGATTGCGGTAGGCGGTCCACGCTCGCCGGCGACCGCGGCGCCGGTGTGATCGAGCTCGCTCGAGGAGACTCTCGTGTTTGTCGGGCA
>JBDTOH010000352.1:0-6229 GCA_039933355.1 Gemmatimonadota bacterium
GGAGCAACCTGCCGCCCTGCCGCCTTGCCGCCTTGCCGCCCTGTGCTCCGCCCTGTGCTCCGCCCTGTGCTCCGCCCTATTTGTCATCGAGCCTCCGCCCTGCATTCAGATTGTCGAAGTTCAAGATCGTGTTGAACACGAGGAAGTAGCTCCCGATCGTCTCGCCCCGCCAGATCGGATTGTTCGCGAGCAGGACGACGTGGCCCTTGGCGCGAGGTACGTCCACCACGACCGGGCGCTGCGCGATGTCGCTCCCGTTGTCCAGGAGGCCCGACACCAGGAGGTCGCGCTGGTCGCTGAACCTGAGCGCGACCCGCGGCCGCTGGTCCGGCGGGATCACGTAGAGCGGGTTACGGAGCTGGTCGTCCGTTACCGGCGCTGCCTCCCACGGCTGGACCGGCGCGGACACCGGCGCCTCGAACCTCGACTCCAGCAGCGCTCGGCCCTGGGGGACGTCGGCATCGCCCGAGCGGCCCCGTCCGGTCGGCCGGCTGTCGCCTCCCGGGCCGAACGCGAATCGCCCGAAGCCTCCGCTGGTCAGGCTGAAGCTCCCGCCGTCTCCGCTGTACACTGCGAGGCTGTCGAGGATGCCGTAGGTGATCGGGCTCGTTCCGTCGACGATCCTCGAGCGCAGTAGCGAGCCGACGACCCGGCCCCGCGGCGCCTGGTTGCTGCTCACCCCACGGGCGAGACCGAACTGCACCGCGAATTCCGCCGTGTTATCCACCGTGACCAGCACGCCGCCCTGCTTGACGAAGTCGTCGAGGTGCTGGAGTCCCTGCCAGCCGAGCCCGGGGCGCATGTCGTCGGTCTGGGCAAAGGTGCCGATGTTAGGCGTCTCGGGCGTGTTCTTCCACGGCACCGGGTTTCGCCACATCGGCATCCCGTCGACGATTCCTTGGCCCCCGCCGCCCGCCGGCGGGAAGAGGATCACGTCGTACTTCGAGGTGAGGTTTCCGTCCTTCGCCACGTCCTGCACGCTGATGTATTGGAACGGGATCTGGAGCAGGTCGAACGCCTGCCGCCACCAGCCCTCGGTCTGCGTGCCTTGCCAGGTGTGGAGAATGGCGACGCGGGCGGCCCGGGCGGGGTGGGTCTTCACGGAGGGCGCGGCTGCGAGCGCGGTTCCGCTGAGCCCGAGCTCTTTGGCGGCTCGATCGAGATCTCCAAAGGCTACGTTCCGAATCAGGAAGGAGCCGCGGTTGAACTTCTTCCCGCCCGCCTCGAACGGCTCCTCGGCGACCTGGAAGTCGGCGTCCTTCAAGCGGTATCGGAGGGTGGCGAGCGCGTTATCGGCGTTATGGTTGATTGCGACCACCGGGCCCGAGCCGGAGATGCCGCCGGGCGCTTTGATCTCGCCGCTCACCCGCTCCATGGCGACCTCGAGGACCTTCGGGTCGACGACCCGAGCCGCCTGGACCGCGAAGCTCTCCGGGAAAGTCCATCCGGTGTCGTCGTACGGCTGCTTCTGCGGGTCGTCCGGGGCCCAGTACTGGTAGTCGAGCAGCGCGTCCGCGATGCGCGAGTACGGCTGGTCCATCCGGATGATGTAGCTCCCCGCCGGAAAGCTCTGCGATGTCGGAGCAGGGGGCTTCGCGGTCGCGGAGTCGGCCGCGGCTGGGCCGGGCTTGGCTCGGGGGACCGGCAGCGCGACGGTGAACGGCGCGGTCGCGCGGGAGATCTCGACGTGCTGCTTCTCGAGCACCCGGAGCAGGTCCGCCTGGGCTCCTGGACGGGGATCGGCGGCGCTCAGGACGTATGCGGCCGGTCCCTCAACGCGCGCTTTCAGGATCGAGCGCTTGCTCTTCTGGTAGAAGTTCTCGAGGAACAGCCTCCGGTTGTCGGCGAAGTAGCTGAGCGAGACGAGCAGACCCGTCTGCTCGTAATTGTTGTTGTTCCGGAGCGACCATTTGACCCGGGGGAGCGGCGGGTTCTGGCGGTACCAGGTCCGTGACGTCTCGTTAGGCGAGAGCGTCCGCTCCATCGTCTCGGCGGTGCCGCCGTTGCCGAAGGTCTCGTAGAGCCGGCTGATCCCGTTGTGGGTCGCAGCCAGGAACATCAGGTAACCCGGTGACCACGTGTCGAAGTTCCCATGCGCGAACACGCCCGGCATGCCCATCCGGGTCATCTCCTGCACGTTGTGCCAGCCGATCATCTGCCACTCGTTCGTGAGCAACGGGTCGAGCCAGGCATTGAACGGTCCGTCGCCGATGGTGTTGTCGTACAGATAGGCGACCGACTCATGGAGGTCGTGGATGACCTGGGCTTTCCAGTCGAGGTACGCGTTCAGGACGTTTTGCGACAGCTTGAGGGTGAGGCCCATGGCGTCGCGGTTGTTGTCATGGGCGACGTACTTGCCCCAATAGAGCAGGCCGGGCCAGGTCTCGCCGGGGTGGGCCATGTGCCACTTATAGACGTCGACCATACGGTCCCGGCCGTCGACTTCGACGATCGGCGTGATCAGCGTGATGAGATGGTCCCGAATGTTCTTGATGTACGGGCTCTCGTCCACCGCCAGGCGGTACGCCAGCTCCATCAGCGCGGTCGGCGCGCCGGCCTCCGGGGAGTGAATCGTGCCGGTGATGTAGTAGACCGGCGCCGCATCCGCCGCGAGCCGGCTCGCCTCCGCGTCGTCCTGGTTGATGGTGCGCGGGTCGGCGAGCTTGGCGAGCTTGGCCTTGTTCTCCTCGAGCTTCCCGAGCAGCTCTTCCGACGCCACGGCCACTGCGATCATCTCGCGACCTTCCTCGGTGGTCCCGATCGAATAGACCCTGACCCGCGGACTCGTCTTGGCGAGCAGCCGCATGTACTCGTACACCTCCTTCGAGTACGGCAGCTTGTTAGGCGATCCGGCGATATCGCCGAGGACTTTGACCGGAGTCGGCACGGTGCTCGACGCGGGGAGATAGTCCACGAGCGGAGAGAGAAAGAACGGCTCCGTCGTGTACTCGCGGATCTTCTTCGTGTACGCCTCGTCGATCGGCTGGCCGGGATCTCGGCCCGGCCTGAAGCCGCGAGCATCGGACGCCCCGGCGCCGGTGGATGTGGTCTGCGCCCCGGCCCGGTCCGGAGCGCCGGCGGTCAGCAACGTCAGAAGGCCGATGGGGAGCATCAAGCGCGTCATGCGAGACCTGGGTTGTCGAGTTGCATTCATCGAGTCGAACGCCTAACACATGCCGCGGAGGGCCGCGAACACTGTCATCCCGAGCGAAAGCGAGGACCTCCTTGGCAGACCCCGGGAACCGGCCGAAGAGATCGATCAGTTTGCCTGAAACCGCGGCGCCGGCATCGCTCCAGCACTGTGCGATCTTGCCGCCTTGCCGCCGTGTCTTACTGCTCTGCCGACTTCCTCACCCTGTACCGGAGCTCCACCGTCTCCTCTGCCGCCGACGGTTTCCCATCCGCGCGGCGCTTCGATCTCATCCACTCGGTCCACGCCTCGTCCTTCGGCGTGGGATTCGAGGCCAATGGAAGGTCGAACACCTGCGACGCCATGAACTCGGTGCCCACGAGGATCGTCCGATTCAGGCTGTGAGAGTACAGGCCGGCCGTTCCCGGAATCGTGACGTACCCGTCCCGCTTGGTGACCGAGTCGAACTGGAACTGAATGAAGTTGTTGTCCTTGTCGGTCGCGTGGAGACTGCCTTGGAAGCCACCGGCCTTGAGGTCCTCCGGCAGCGGGCGGTCCTCCGGAATCCGGACCTCGAGCTCGAGCTCGAGGTTGCTGCCGTCGATCGTCGGCGGCGTGTCCGCGGAGAAATAACCGATCCCGCCGACAACCCCGACAATACCGGCGGTGGCGAGCAGCGCCAATCCCTGAAGCCGGACAACCCCGGCGAAACCGGTCGCTCCGCTCGATCGGGCCATCGCCGCGCCTACGACGAGCCCGACCAGAAACCCAAGCGGTACGAAGATGAACACGACCAGGTAAGCCCGGCCACCCTCGAAATTGGACACCCCTTGGGCCTTGGTGGCCACCTCCGCGGTAAGCCCCGCGAGCACGGCTCCGACCAGGCCGCAGACGATGCCTATGCCGATGGAGGGGGGCCAGCGCATGGGATAGCTCGAAGGAGAAGATGGCCGGCCGGGACCGCTCGTTTTCAAGGGGTGCGCCCTAGGATATGCCCCTGTCGAGCCTTTGGCCAGCCCGATGTATCATTGAGCGCTTTCGGAATCCAGCAATCCAATCCGAGGAAACCATGGCGGACAAAAAGACGATCGCAATTATTGGAGCGACCGGCGCACAGGGCGGCGGACTGGCCCGGGCAATTCTCGCGGACCAGGACGGACCATTCAAGGCTCGGGTGCTCACCCGCAGCCCCGGCTCCGACAAGGCGAAAGCCCTCGCTGCCCTCGGCGCCGAAGTCGTAGCTGCTAATGTCGACGACGAAGCCAGCCTGCGGCGGGCGTTCACCGGGGCGCACGGGGCCTTCTGCGTAACCTTCTTCTGGGACCACCTCTCTGCCGAGAAGGAGCAGGCCGAGGCGCGCTCCATGGCGGCTGCGGCGAAAGCGGCCGCCCTCGATCACGTCATTTGGTCGACGCTCGAGGACACTCGAAAGCGGGTGCCGATCTCCGACGACCGTATGCCGACGTTACAGGGCAAGTACAAAGTTCCCCACTTCGACGGCAAAGGTGAGGCGGACCAGTTTTTCACGGCACTCCCCATCACCTACCTCATGACCGCGTTCTATTGGGAGAACTTTATCCACTTCGGCATGGGCCCGAAGCGGGGCGCGGACGGTCGCCTTGCCCTGGGGCTGCCCATGGGAGACAAGAAGCTGCCGGGGATCGCGGCCGAGGACATCGGACGGTGCGCGTATGGGGTTTTCAAGCGGGATGATCTGATTGGAAAGCGGATCGGCATCGCGGGCGAGTTCCTCACCGGGACCGAGATGGCGGCCGGCTTTTCCCGGGCGCTCGGGGAACCGGTCCACTATCAAGAGCTCACGCCGGACGCCTATCGCGCCCTCGGCTTTCCGGGCGCGGACGACCTCGGCAACATGTTCCAATACAAACGCGACTTCGAGGCGGAGTACTGCGGGGCGCGGAGTCTCTCGCTGAGCCGCGCCCTCAACCCGGCGCTGCTGACGTTCGACGGGTGGCTTGCGGAGCACAAGGCAGAGTTGGCGAAGGGCTAGGGCTCAGGGCTTAGGGCTTCCCGTTGCGGAAGTCCTCGCGGGGGGTCGATCGGCCGGAGGCTTGATTGGACCCGGATTCAGCTGACCGTTTCGATGCAGCGATCGGGAAACGCAACAGCGCGAAACCAAAGAGCTGAAGCAAGGGATAAGCTTACCGACGGCAAGCTCGGCTTACCGAGACGGGCAGCTCGGCCGGAGACGCTCGATCCGGCCGGATCTGCTCAATCGCAAGAATCCGTATGAAACCGCCGAGCTTGGATGGTCGCCGTGCGAGTCCTGGTTCGGACCTTCTCGGCGATTCATCCCGGGAAACCGAGGAGTGACTCCGTGTTCCAGCCGGGAATTCCCGATTCCCCGTTCCCCATTCCCGATCCCTGCTTGCCATCTGCCGACGAGAGCGTAGCTTCAAAACCGTGAGCTCGTCGCATCCAGCTGGACTCGACGCCCCCGCCGTGCCGGAAAAGCCGCGGGACGAGGATTTGGACTTCTTCGGGGTGACGCACCGCGGCTATGTGCGGACGCACAACGAAGACCAATTCCTCTATTGCACCCTGCACAAGAATCTGCGGGTTGGTGGGACGAGCCTCCCGAATCCCGAGCTGCTGGAGATGCCAAGCCAGCGGCTCGCGTCGTTTGGGATGGTGGCCGACGGTGTGGGCGGGCGGGCGGGCGGCGAGCTCGCGAGCCGGGCCGCCGTCGAGGCGGTCGCCGGCTACGTGACCCATGCGATGGAATGCTTCTACGTCGCGGACCCCAACAACGAAGCGGTGTTCTGCGAGACTCTGGAGCGCGCCGCGCGGCGCGGTCACGAGGCCGTTCTCGCCCGGGCCGAAAAGAGCGGCATGGCGACGACGCTCACGATGATGCTCGCGGTCTGGCCAACCCTCTATCTCCTGCACGTCGGCGACAGCCGCTGCTACCGCCTCCGGGGTGGTCACCTCGAGCTCCTCACCCGCGATCAGACGATGGCGCAGGACTTGGTCGACTCCGGAATGCTGCCCGCGGATCGAGCCGCGGAGAGCCGGTTCGCCCATATCCTGTCGAGCTCGCTCGGCGGCCGCACCTCGGAGCCCGCGGTCAGCACCAGC
>JBDTOH010000353.1:0-6217 GCA_039933355.1 Gemmatimonadota bacterium
CCGATGCCGTGCTCGACGAGGTCAAGGCCGACGACTTGGCCGCCGATGGCGTCGAGGGGAGGGCCGCATGACCGCCACTCCCAACACCGAACCAGCGTCCACCACCCCCGCAGGTCTGGCGGTCTTGTATGGCCGAACTGCCGAAGGTTTCCTCGCCGCCAGCGTTGGCGACAACGCCTTCGCCATGCTGCCGGGCGGAGACGGCCGTCACTATCTTGCCTCCGCTTGGTATATCGCCCGACCGATCGCGGAATGGACGCGATCCGATTTCCACGGCAGGTCGGGGGAGCTCGCCGACGTGGCGGCCTTCCGCGCGCAGGTCGAGGAAAACGCGTTGCATCAGCGGCAACGTTCCGCGCTCGACAGACACGAGGTCAGCTCTCGGGCAAACACGCCTTGGGGCATCTCCCAGGACGCCACCATTTATGCCGATGGTGTCGTCAGTCACTCGACGGCCGGACATGGCGGCTTCCAGCTCTCTCCGGAACGCAACGTTCGCATCCATCCGTCGCTGCGCGCCGCCGATGGGTTCTACGAGGAAGACTGCTGCTGGGCAGCCGTGGCCCAGGCCCTTCCCGAACTCTTCACCGACTTCGAGAATGCCTGCGCCGACCGCACCATCCGCCACTCCTTCCCCGATACCTGGGAGGCGATCCACGGCACCGCCCTTGAGCCCGGCCAGTCCCCGGAAAAGGATCGCCGCAACTTCTATGCGCGGCATGCCGGCGACTGGATCGTGGTGTCGGCAATCCGGTCCGGCCACGAACCGGACTTCACTGAAGTCGTCGCCACCCTCGGCGGCAAGCGCGGCGGGAACTCCGAAGCGCGACGCTATCTCGTGCAGAGTGCCGAGTACGGGGCGAGTGGCGGCCGTTTCGGCTTCATGATCGATGAATCCCGCCACCGTCACTACGACGGTCCATCGAGCTTCGTCGGCTGGAGCCGGTGACCGCCATGCCATGGAAGCTCATCGCCAAAGCCTTCGGCTGGCGCGCCACGTTCGACATCGTCGCGGCGCGCCCCACTCTCATTGTCCAGCACCCGAGCCACGCCCGCCGCTTCAGCGGCACCAACGCGTGGAAGCAGGCGGTGCTGGTCTCGATCCACGCGCCGGCGCGGTCTTTTTCCCGAAAGGAGCCCTGACCATCACGACCTACATCGTCGCCGTCCATCTCGTTGTCGAAGCCGGCGCCGCCAATCCCCGCGCCGAAATCGCCGCACAGCTCGACACCATCCTCAGCGGCAACATGCGGCAGAGCCTCGGCGCGCCTTCGCCCCTCCTCGACTGGGCAGTCGCCGGCGACGACCTGACGGGTTCGATCGCGCCCGTAATGCTGCCCGTTGGCTATCGGCCCGACGAGTCTCCATTTCCCGCCTGGCCCATATCGGACGGCAATTCCGCTCGGGCACGTCCGGAGACCGCCCCATGACCCACGCACGGCACATGGCCATGTTGGCGCGGATGCAGGCTGCTCACCGCCAGACCCTTGGGCACCTCCGCCTCATCGAGCGCCAGATCGCGGCACGCGCGGAGGGTCTGGTCGTGAGTTTCCGCGCTCGGTCCCGCGACCACGGTCGCTCCCGAACGACGTGGACCCAGGCGGACGAGCAATTCTATCTGGGTAAGCTGTCTGAACTGACCTTCCTCCGTCACGCCGAGATCGATGCCGTGTCGCGCAAGGTCTCTCGGCAGGAGGCGGCTATCGCAGGCTTCCGCCGCCGGCACAGCCTGTCCGACGCCGATCCGGAGCAGGATCGTGCGGGCATTCGGGCGGCCTGATCCTCGGCATTCCACTCCGGGTGAGCACTCGGTGCGGCCCTGACCCGTCGGTCGTGCAAACCCAGCAACGGGATCGGGTGCGACCGGCTCCGGGCTGCGAGCCGACATCCGCGAAGTGCCCTGTCCCCGGTGTGTTTCCGCGGGTGTGGAGGGAAGCGGCCGGGATCACCGCGCTCCCTTGCGAATCCGGTATCGGCCATCCCCATGCCGGTCCTTCCGGCGGGTTGGCTGCGGTTTGAACCGGCGGCTGGCCCCTTCAAGGCCGCTGTCGCGCCGCGGAGCGGCCGAAACCCGCCGATCTCGACAAGGCAGGCCCCGCGTCCCGCGCAGGGTCTTCGACCACGCTTGTCCGCAAGCCAACCTTGCTCGCCTGGCAGGCTCCGGACCCTGAAGCGTCCAGCTTCCGCCGGTTCTGGTCGACCGCACCCGCAGGGAAGACCGGCATGGGGCCGGATCAGCCGACGGGCATCGCCAGAAAAGGATCGCTCAATGTCCAGTCCATCCCGCTCCACCAGGTCCCGCGTCACCCAGCTCCGCAAGGGCACCACGCTCGAAATGGTCCGGCTCTGCTGCCCGGATGCCAACCAGGCATCTCTCATCTCCGAGAGCTTCGGGCTCGCCGTTCTCCACAGCGACGGCATCCGTGACTTCCACGAGCGCAGCCTGATCGAAAGCGCCGGCGCGCTCTCGGACGGCCTTTCCGAGAGGGCCATGCAGATCCACATGCAGCGGATCGTCGGCTCCTATGTCGGCTCCGCCTTTGGCGCGGGGCAGTTCTACTCCAAGGCCGTCAGCGAGGCCAAGGACGCGACCGCGCGGCTCGCCAACGACATGCGCGACGAGGATCGCGGTGGACCGGCCGGGTTCGACAGCAACGCTCAGCGCAGGCGCGAATTCGCCGCCGATATGGCCCTGCAGGCCCACGCGCTCCGCATGGCGGCCGAGGGCGCCGTCGCCGCCTACGAGAACATCGTCGGCGAAACCTGGAAGCCCTATGTGCGCCAGGTCGAGAACCCCGGCCAGACCGTCAGCCAGCAGGCAACCGAGCTGCAAATGGCCGCTCTGGGCTAGGCCCCACGGGCGGGGCTTCGGCTCCGCCCGACATCTTCGACGTTTTTCCGGCTGGTCCCTCGTGGGACCGGCCCTTCTTCATGTCGCGGCTGCCGCCGCTGCCGCACGCGGCGCGGAACGCAAGGCCGGCCCGATCCGCGGCCGTCACGACTGATGGTCCTGCTCCGGTCCTCGTCCCGCGCAACGGCGTTGCCGTCCTCCACTGCCGTTCCGGCCCGGCCGCGACGCCAGCCTCCCTTCCGATTGATCGTCACCGGGTTCGCGGTCCTGCGGTCCTGCGCACGGGACCACGTGACGGCCGCGATCGGCGCGGCCGCGAATGGAGGTTTGGATCATGAACAGCAGAGAAAGCCGGCCCCGCGTCGATATCTACGCGAGGATCACCGACCGCATCGTCGCGGACCTGGAGCAGGGCGTGCGCCCATGGGTGCAACCATGGAGCGCCGGGAACTCCGCCGGCCGCATCACCCGGCCACTGCGGCACAATGGAACGCCGTATCAGGGCATCAACATTATCCTCTTGTGGTCGGAGGCGCTCGCCCGCGGCTTCGCCTCGAACATCTGGATGACGTTCAAACAGGCCGTCGAGGTTGGCGGCCATGTTCGCAAGGGCGAGAGCGGTTCGACCGTCGTCTATGCCAGCCAGTTCACCAGTGCCGAAACCGACGAGCACGGCGACGAGGTCGAACGCGGCATCCCGTTCCTCAAAGCCTATTCGGTCTTCAACGTCGACCAGATCGACGGCCTGCCGGACCAATACTATGGCGCTCCCGCGCCGGCGATCGATCCGGTCGCCCGCATCACCCACGCCGATACGTTCTTTGACGGCACCGGGGCCAAGATCGTCTATGGCGGCACGCAGGCCTTCTATGCCCCCTCGACCGACCACATCCAGTTGCCGGTATTCGAGAGCTTCCGCGATGCCGAGTCCTTCGTCGCTATCAGGGCGCACGAGACCATCCACTGGACGGCTCCGCCTCATCGGGTCAATCGCGACCTCAGCCGCTACCACAAGGACCGGAGCGAGCGCAGCCGTGAGGAACTGATCGCCGAGCTTGGCTCGGTGTTCCTCTGTGCCGATCTCGGCATCGTCCCCGAGCTCGAGCCTCGACCGGACCACGCCAGCTACCTGGCCTCCTGGCTCAAGGTGCTGTCGAACGACAAGCGTTTCATCTTCTCGGCCGCCGCCCATGCGCAGCGGGCCGTCGCCTACCTGCACGATCTCCAGCCCGCGGCGAGCGTCGCGGAGGCGGCATGATGTTCCACGCTCCGGCCATCTATGGGGTCGGCTCCGCGCCGTCCCCGACCCGTCGGCAACCGTCGCGAGACCCGCAGACCAGAACATGTCTGCCGCCGTCACCCCAAGATCACGATCAGGCAGGGCCATGAGGCGCGGCGTGACCGACATCCACAGGTCGATCGGCAGGCCGATCCCCTTGCCATCAAGTTCTGTTACGGCAGCACCGTAGCCCCACTCCCGGAAGAGCACTGGGGACCACGGGCCTGTGGGAGAACGTCCTTTGCCGCGAGGCTCTCTTGGCGAGTGCGCGACCTGATCGTGCCGCGCCTTTTCTCCGGGTGACGTGCTGCGCACCGAAGGCAACCACCTTCATCTCCGAGCGGGTCTGTAACAGCACGCCCACCAGCTGTCCTCGATTTGGCATGTCTGACCGACGACCGCCGGCGCTCACGCGCCGTCTCGGCCTTATCCCCACAACGGCCTCCTCAACTTTCTTCCCCTGAGCGCACGCGCTCATTCCTCGCGAGGCAAGAAAGCTGCTCCCGGCCGCCCTCCACTTCGTTTCGGCCCCTTCTGGGTGCGGGTCGGCCGCCGCCGGTCCACCGACTGCCATCGAGGTCGCGATGGGCGCGACCCGACAAACTCACGGAGACGACGAAATGGCTACCATCGGCACCTTCACCTCGAACGGAAACGGCTTCACCGGCACGATCAAGACGCTCAACCTCAACGTCAAGGCGCGCATCGAGCGGGTCGAGAATCCCTCCGACAAGGGCCCCCAGTTCCGCATCTTCTCGGGAGCGGTCGAGCTCGGGGCGGCCTGGCAGAAGACGGCCAAGGACACCGAACGCGACTACCTCTCGGTCAAGCTGGACGATCCGTCCTTCCCCAACCCCATCTACGCCACCCTGGTCGAGGTCGAGGGTCAGGAAGGCCTTCAGCTCATCTGGTCCCGGCCAAATCGCGACTAGTCAGCGCACGGGCCCTGCCGCTAGGCGGGGCCCTCATCTCCTTCAGCACCGGCACCCCAGGAGACGGAAATGACCATCGTCGACGAGATCGAAGAGCTGCGAGCCGAGCTTTGTCACTGCCGTCTGACGGCTCGCGAGCGTCGCGAGACGCAGGCAAAGCTCGCGGACCTTATCCGCAAGCGCGACGAACACGACGCCACCCAGGACATGCATGAGTGATCTGGGCGACATGCGAGCCCTGCACAACGTCGCCGGGGAAGCTACAGCTTCGTCTCCGGCGGCAACTGCGCCAACCCTTCGGTCGCCTTCTCGAGGCGATTGATCCGATATGCGCCGTCGGCGAACCATAGCTCGATCTCGGCCGGATCGAGCGTGTCGATCAGCGCAGTCTCCGGAACCGCGCAGCCTGAAGCCCGAATGGTCCGAATATTCTGCTGGTATCTACGGATGCGTTCCTCGAGCGGAAGCTCGCGCCCGTGATTCAGAAGCTGGTCTTTCGGCCACTCTGGCATTGTCGATCCGACGTCGGCGAAGTTACCCGTTCGAGAGCCCTAGCATGCAACGCGAACTTCGTCATTGACGCTCGATCGATCCACGTTCGGTGCATTGTAGCCACGCCGCCGCTTCGCGCGCTCTATGCCCACCTGCGCCGCGTGAGCGGCCCCGATGTCGTCCATCAGCTCGATCTTCTCTCGCCCGGCAGTTCCGATCCGCCCCCACTGCCGAATGAAGGAAATGCCGCCGAACAAGTTCGGCTGGATCGAGAGCGCATAGTATCGCGCCATATTGCGACCAGCGTCGATGCGCTCAAGGTAAATCGCGGTGTCGGGACTATCGGGCATAGCCCCACGATCGACGAGCATGTCCGTCTCGTCCAACGCATTTCTTGAATCGATCGCGGCCGACCGATTCACGCTGATGATGACCGCGACGTGCGAAAGTGGTTATCCCGCACGGGCCACCATGTCCGTGCGCCGAAACAGGATGGCGCCGGCCACAGCGCAGCGGTAGCCCCCTCCCATATCTCACCCATGCGGGGCAGGGCAGCCGCGAACCTTCGATCAGTCGGCGGTCTTCGGCTTGTGGAAGCGGTTCTCCCCGGCGACGCTCTTCATGTCCGCACGACGAAACCAGATGGCACGGCCACACCGCAGC
>JBDTOH010000354.1:0-6204 GCA_039933355.1 Gemmatimonadota bacterium
GACGAACCCCAGAGGGATGCCCGCCGGATCGAGCGCCACCAGGATCGTCGAACCCGGGCTCGCTCGCTTATCTCCCGAGCCAGTCCGAGGGCGACCGCCGCATCCATCACGGCGACCTCGCGCCACGGTGGTGGACCGAATTCATGCAACCGAGGAGCAAGTGCCGTGATCCAGTCGGCATCCTCGGGTCCGACGGCTCGGATGTGGATCTCAGCGTCGCTCATGATCTCTCCAGCCTGCGGTAGCGTCACTTCATCGCAAGCTATAGGGCAGACTGTCGACGGCAACCCGCGATCGATCTCGGATTGACGTCGCTGCTGTCTGTCTGTTGCAGTCCGTGTGCTGCCGATGCGAGCGTCGTCGTCACAGGAGTACACGGCGCTGCAGGCCTGGCGGCGGAGCAGAATGAGTGTTGCCCTCGCCCGTCTCGAACGTCAAGAGGCGCAGCGAAGACCAGCGCCTCTCCCACTTGGAGCCGAGGTCGGACATGCCCGGACAATCGCTCGAAGGGTTCTCGATGGAAGACATGCCCGAACCGTCCCACGCAGAACGACAGCTCGTCGAGGCGCTCGCCAAGCTCGGCCAAGCGGCGAAGGACAAACCGCTGCAGACCGTCTGCTTCGGTCACGAGGGCGGGCGAAACGGTCTGGTCCAGCGGCTCGAGCGGTATTTGTCTTCTTAGGGCTGCACTCTCGGCGGAATCTTTCGACCGGTCCAGCCGTCGAGCCGGAACGGCGACGAAGCCAACGGAGGCTTCGACAGTGCGGCGTCGCTTCGTGACCGGTATTCGAGGGGCTGCGTCACCCTGTCAAGAAATCTGACCGCTGAGGCCTCACATCGATACAGCGGACGGCTTCCGTACGGCTCTCGCCGGTTAACAGCTGATCGGGCCCGCTGCCTAACCGTTAGGCGTGGGCCCTGCGCCCGCGACCGACGTCCTTCAGTTTCAATGACGACAACAGTGTTCGACCGGGGCCAAGCCCGGGCCCGCCGCGGCCGGAGCGGCGTACGTCGTCGCGGCTAGCAGGAACACCAGCGCGCTCAGCATGAACCGGCGCGCGCGCGACAGCCGAGGCGAACCCGACGGGTGGGATCCAAGGGCGGGCCGCGTGATAGCGCCGACGCCGGAGCGACGCTACCCTTCCGGTCACGCATCTCTCCAGTATCGATCGAGTTTCCTATCTACCGATGGAGTTCGTTGTGCCCTATGCCCGTCCCCGCCGGATTCCATTGCAGTGGATCGTCGCACTAGCGTCCCTGCTCGGAACATCACCCGCCGCCGCCCAAGGGCCGTCGCTCGCGGACCGGATCACCAAGATCACCGAACGCCCCGAGTTCAAAGGCGCGCTCTTCGGCATCAAGGTCGTGTCGCTCGACCGTGATTCGGTGGTGTTCAGTCTCAATTCGGACAAGCTGTTCGTCCCTGGATCGACCACCAAGCTTCTGACGGTGGGCACTGCGCTTCAACTGCTGGGTTCCGACTACCGATTCCACACCAAGGTCTACCGAACCGGCCCGGTCGGGGCGGATGGAACGCTGCGCGGCGATTTGGTCCTGGTCGCGAGCGGCGATCCGAACTTGTCCCACCGGATTCGGGGCGACTCGCTGCTCTTCGTCGACGAAGATCACTCGTACGGCAACGACCCGGCGACCGACCTCGTCGCCGGCGACCCGCTCCAGGTTCTCCGCAAGCTCGCCGGCCAAGTCAAGGCGCACGGAATCAAGCGAATCACCGGCTCGGTCCGAGTCGATGCCAGTCTCTACGACGGGGGCGAGCGCGAGCTCGGCACCGGCGTGATGATCTCGCCGATCGTGGTCAACGACAACATCGTGGACATCGTGATCGCAGCAGGCGACAAGGTCGGCGCTCCCGCCAAGCTCACGGTGCAGCCGACCACGGGTTATGTGCACGTGATCAACAAGATCGTCACCGGCTCAGCGGATTCGGCGTCGGCGGGAGACATCACCACCGACAGCCTGAACCACGACGGAACCCGCACGATCGTTCTCACCGGCCGCAAGCGGATCGGCGGAAAGCCCGGTCTGCTGACGTACAAGGTGGCCGAGCCGGATCGCTATGCGGCGGCAGGCCTCGTCCGCGCGCTTCAGGACGCGGGCATAGTCGTGACCGTTGCGAAGCCGGCGCTCCTACCCGCCAAACCGGGCCGCTACGCCGCCGATCAGGTCGTGGCCGAGCACGTGTCGCCGCCGTTTCGCGAGGCGGCCAAGGTGATTCTCAAGGTGAGCCAGAACCTCCACGCGAGCGCGATGCCGTATGTGTTAGGGGCCGTCCTCAAGGGGACCAAGGACGCGCAGGGGGGCTTCGACCTCGAGCACGAGTTCCTCACCAAGGCGGGGCTCGACTTAGCTGGGGCGGTCCAGAGCGACGGCGCCGGCGGGTCCGCGCTCTACACACCCGACTTTATGGTGAGCTACCTCCGTTACATGGCGACCCAGAAGAGCGCCGCCGACTTCATCCACGCTCTCCCCATTCTCGGCCGGGACGGCACGCTCGCCAAGATCTCGCGCGACGCGCCGGCGGCCGGGCACGTCTTCGCGAAGACGGGAACACTGGTCGACGGCGACCTTCTCAACCGCGGGTTGATCGTGCAGGGTAAAGGGCTCGCCGGCTATCTCACGACCCGGAGCGGTCAGCGGCTGGTGATCGCGATCTACATCAACCGGGTGAAGGTGTCGAACGGCGATCAGATCCAGTCGATGGTGGGGCAGGCTGCGGGGGACGTAGCGGCGGCGATTTATGATGCGGTGCCCTGAACGGATTGGGGGTTAGGGCTTAGGGGTTAGCGGAGTCGGGGTGGCGCGGTTTCAACCATGGTCCCGCAACGCGCGTCGACCGCTGGCGCGCGCCAGTTCTCAAGCGGTAACGTATTCTCGTTGGCGAACCGCACGCCCGCGGGGACACTCCGATGAAGCCGTTCAGCGACGAGGACTGGCAGGCGCTGCGCCCGTGGCTCGATCGCGCCCTCGAGCTCACCGACGCGGAGCGAACATCCTGGCTCAGCGAGCTGCATCTCAGCAACCCGTCGATTGCCGCCGACCTCGAGGCGTTTCTCGAGGAGGACCGCGCACTCGGTCGGAGCGGCTTCCTCGATCGGAGCCCGTTCGACCTGACGGGATCGGCGGCGGGCGCGCGGCTCGGTGCCTACGTGCTCGAGCGCCAGATCGGACGGGGAGGAATGGGAACCGTCTGGCTCGCCCGGCGCGCCGACGGGCGCTTCGAAGGGACCGCCGCGGTCAAGCTGCTCAACGTCGCGCTGATGGGCCGCGCGGGCGAGGAGCGGTTCCGGCGCGAGGGACAGGTTCTCGCGACACTCGCGCACCCGAACATCGCCCACCTGATCGATGCCGGCGTCACCGAAGCCGGTCAACCCTACCTGATCCTCGAATACGTCGAGGGCGCCCGCCTCGACGCGTACTGCGACGAGCGGCGCCTCGATCCCGCCGCCCGTCTGGCCCTGTTCCTCGATGTGCTGGCCGCCGTGGCGCACGCGCACGCGAACCTCGTCGTCCACCGCGACATCAAGCCGTCCAACGTCCTCGTTAGGCGGGACGGGGCGGTCAAGCTGGTCGACTTCGGAATCGCCAAGCTGATCGCATCGGGAGACGCCGCGCCGACCGAGCTGACCAGGGAGGACGGCAGCGCCCTCACCCCGGAGTATGCCGCGCCGGAGCAGGTGGGCGGCGAGCCGGTCACGACCGCGACCGACGTGTACTCGCTCGGTGTTTTGCTCCACGGGGTGCTCACCGGACGTCATCCGACCGCAGACGGAGCCAAGACCGCGACCGAGCACTTCGCAGCGCTGCTCACGCAGGAGCCGGTGAGGCTGAGCGAACACGTCAAAGCCCCGCGTGGGACGAGCCCGGCGGATGCGGACCGGCGGGCCGCCCTCCGAGGCACGACGCCGGATCGCCTGGCGAAGCTCTATGCCGGCGACCTCGACAACATCGTCGCCAAAGCGCTGCGCAAGGCTCCCGCCGAACGATATCCGACGGTCGAGGCGCTCGGAGAGGATATCCGCCGCCATATCCGCCATGAGCCGGTCTCGGTCAGATCGGATTCGTTCGGCTATCGGGTCCGCAAGTTCGTGCGCCGTAATCGGGTCGCGGTCGCGGCGGCGGCGGTCGCCGTCATCTCGCTGATCGGCGGCACGACGTTCGCCGTCCGTCAGATGCTCGTCGCCGAGCGCCAGCGAGACCGCGCCGAGGAAGCGATGCGACGCTCGAAGACGAGCACGGCGTTCGAGAGTCTCATCTTTCGATTGATTCCGCCGGGCGGCGCGGCCCTGACCTACCGCCAGCTGCTCGACAAGGGCCGCGAGGCGCTCGAGAAGGAATACCGGAGCGACCCGGTCAGCCGGATTCAGCTCCGGATCCAGTTCGCGCAGAACTACCTCCGAGGAAACGACGCGGAAGCGGCCCGGACAATTCTCGCCAAGGCGGTCGAGATCGCCGACTCGATCCGGGATCCGGCGTGGGGCGGACGGGCGCGCTGCGAGCTGGCCGACCCGTACACTCAGAAAGGCCACGCCGACTCGGCGCTCGCGCTGGTCGCGGCGGGCCGCCGCCAATTGACCGGCGTCGCCGAGGTGGAGGTGGGGACCCTGAACGCATGCGACCTGGCTGAAGCGGATGCGTTAGGCGATGCCGGGAAGCCCGAGTCGGCCGTGGTGATTCATCAGCGCATCGTGAACCGGTTTGTGGCTCAGGGCGACACCACCGGGTCGAACTACGTCTACGCGCTGAACAGCCATGCCCGAATGCTGAACATGGCCGGACGGACCCGTGAAGCGATG
This sequence comes from Gemmatimonadota bacterium, assembly GCA_039933355.1. Classification (GTDB taxonomy): domain Bacteria; phylum Gemmatimonadota; class Gemmatimonadetes; order Gemmatimonadales; family GWC2-71-9; genus SHZU01. Next base: position 4,815 of record JBDTOH010000354.1, read on the forward strand.
CGGACGGCCTCCCGGCTGCTCGAAGCCGCCCACGGCGGCGTGCCCGACGATCCGGAGGCGGCTGAGGTGCTCGCCTACAACGCCTCGGTTGGATACGACCTGCTCGGTGAATACGTCGCCGAGCGGGCGCTGTTGCGGGGTGAAATCGGCCGGGGTACGGGGGCGAATCCGGACGGTCGCCCGTCGACCTTGCTCGCCTATACCTACGCGGCCACGCTGCTCGAGCTCCAGCAGCTCGATTCCGCCGCCGTCTGGTTCAACCGCGTGCTCGAGCGGCCCGGGGCTCTCGATCCGCTCCGCGCCTACGTCGCTCATCAGGGGCTCGCCGCCATCGCTTTTGCCCGCAAGCGCCCCGACGAGGCGGCGGCGCAACTGGCCCGCGGTACGGACGAGCTTGCCAAGTTCGTCAAGAGCCCCGCGCCGATTGTGCGTTCCACCATCGCGAGGTTTCGGATTCGGTCGGCGGGAGCGCACGGGGACGGTGAGCCGCTGCGCACCGCGGTGAGGGCGGCGCTCGATTCTGCCGGCTACACGCCTCGAACGAACCGGCTGGTGATGCTCCGGCCGCTGCTCGAAGCTGCGACGGTGCTGATCCGCGCCGGGGCGTTCGACGATGCGGCCGGCTACGCGACCGACTTTGTCGCGCTCGCCACCGCTGATTCGCTCGCGCTCCGGCAAAGCGGGCTGGTGGGACGGGGTCTTTTCCTCCACGCCCGCGCCGCGTTAGGCCGGGGCGACTCGGCGGGCGCGCGAGCCTTGCTCGGCCGGTCGATTGCACCGCTCGGCTACGGGCTCGGGGCTGACCATCCAATCGTCGTTGGTGCCCGGGCTCTGCGGGATTCGCTGGGGCGCTAGTGGTCGACGGGCTCGCGCACTGTTCATTCCGAGCGCAGCGAGAAATCTAGGTCGCGGAGCCCGAGCTCGGCCCGCTAGACCTCTCGCTCCGCTCGGGATGACATTGGTGTACGCTCGGGACAACCGCCCCTTCCTGTTCCCCGGCTCCCAGGTCCCAGCACCGAGGTCCTCCGTCCCGGTTCCCGTTTCCCTGTCCACTACGGCGTCATCCCGCCCGTCCGGCTCTTGACCAACGCACGAATCTTGTTCGAGACCGGCTGGCTCGCGCCGCCGTAGTTCGCCATCACCGCGGCGACGTAGCCCGAGCGCTTGAAGATGTCGAGGTTGGAGCTGATTCCCGGGAATCCGCCGCTGTGGCCGACGATGTCCGTCTCGGCATCGGCGCCGAAGCCGTAGCCATACCGGGGCGAGTTGAGGTCGGGCTTGGGCGTCGTCATCAATTCGAAGGTCGCCGCGGAGACGAGCTTGCCGGCTTTGAGCGCCTCCGCGAAGCGGAGCAGGTCTTCCACGGTCGAGTAGCCGCCGCCGGCGGGCC
>JBDTOH010000355.1:0-6191 GCA_039933355.1 Gemmatimonadota bacterium
GGTACGACCCGCGATCGATCCGGTCATGACGGCGCCGTCGGCGGCAATGTCGACGAGCGGATTGCTCCATCCCCAGTCCGGCGAATGGCACGTGGAGCACGACTGGTTGCGATTGATCGAGAGGTTCTTGTCCATGAACACGGATTCGCCGACCGACGCCAGATCCGCCTTCACGAGTCCGACGCTGGCGCTGATCGGCGGTGCGGTCGGGGCTGTTGGTTCCATCGTTTGCTGCTCGCCGCAGGCGGCCAACGCCAACGTCGCCGCCGACAGGAACGCTACGGACGGTCGGGGTGTTCGCTTCATGATGGCTCTCCATCAGTCGAGGTGGGAAAAACTTTGTGGCTCGGACCCTGTTGCGCTTATTCGACAATCGTCGCGTACTCACGACGTGATTCCGACCGTCAGGGATCAAAAACGACCAAAACCCGTACGAGAGCCGAAGAAAACTGATCAAATTGCTTGGTTTAACCGATTACTCATGAAGCGAGGATTAAGGAATGCAATCAGCGGGCCGAGTTTCCCGTATTTCTACGGCGCGAGAATGGGGAGAAACCGGCCGGGATGCCGCTACTGCTGAGACGGGAAGGTCAGTATCGATCGGTGTCGGGTTGGACGTTCGCCAGCTGCGCCAGAATCAGACGCCTTGCTCGTGCCCGTTCACCGTGATCTCTACCGGCTAGGACTTCTCCTGCCACGAACGAGGATCGGCCCGTGAGCCTGCCCCCGCTGGTTCCTTCTCAAAGGCGTAGTCCTTGGCGTACTCCGCGGTGAAAGGGGGGTCGGCCCGCATCACCAAAGAGGCCGACTAGCACTCCTAGTCGGGAGCGTTCCACCCGTCGCGGGAGGACGGACCGGACAAAGGTCGATGGAAGCAAGGCGGGACCGGGTTGGGTGATGGACGACGAACGGCAACATCGTTCAAGCCCCGCGCGGGTGGAGCGGTATAGGCTGACCATTCCAACTCAGCGGAGCGTGCGACGTGTCCCATTGGTGCTATCGAGTCCTCCTAGCGGCGGCCGTCATCTTCCCCGCGGCCGGCGCGCTCGGACAGATCATCCCGTACCACGGACCCAGCTATACCAGGAACGAGTTGGCACCCGGCGTCTGGGCGTTCGTGTTCGACAACGGACTCGGCGATCGGGCGTTGGTGGACGGGACCGCGCTCGTCATCATCAACGACGCCGATGTGGTCGTCGTCGACGCGCAAGGCACACCGACCACGGCGAGGAGGGTGCTCGCGGAGATCCGGAAGCTGACGCCGAAACCGGTGCGATACGTCATCACCACCCATTGGCACGGCGATCACTGGCTCGGCAACCAGGTCTACCAAGAAGCCTTCCCCGGGGTTGAGTTCATTGCCCATCCCAACAATCTCGAGGATCTCGAGGCTCTCGAGTTGCCGGGCCTCGATTCGGCCCGTAACGTCACCATGCCGCGGACGCTCAAAGACATGGAGCAGGGCTACGCAAAGAGCGTCCGCCGGGATGGGAAGTCGTATTCGCCACAGGACAGTGTCCTGACGGCAGGTCAGATCGCGGCGTTCCGTTGGGCGATCCCCGCCATGAAAGAGATCCGGCCCGTGAAGCCGACGCTGCTGGTGGCGGATTCGCTGACGCTCCGGCGCGGCGAGCGCACGATCGTCGTTCGCTTTCTGGGGCGCGGCAATACCCGCGGGGATCTATCCGTCTGGCTTCCCAAGGAACGGATCCTCGCGACCGGCGATCTCCTGGTAAATCCCGCGCCGTACTCGTTCGGCTCGTTCCTGCGCGAGTGGGTCCAGACGTTGACCAAGCTGCACCAGCTGCCGGCGGCCGTGATCGTGCCGGGGCACGGCGCGATCCAGCGGGATTGGGCCTACGTCGATCTCTTCGTCGAGCTGCTCAACTCGACGTTAGGCCAGGCGAAGGACGCGGTCGCCAAGGGGCTCGACCTGGAGGCGACCCGCAAGGCGGTGGACTTGACGGCGTTCCGCGAGCGGTTCGCCGGCGGGGACGACCTCAAGGGGCTGGCATTCGATGCTTTCTTCGTCGCCCCTGCCGTGGAGCGGGCTTGGCTCGAGGCCCGAGGCGAGCTGGACAAGGCGCCGCGCTGAGTCCGCGGGCACGGCAATGGCTCGTCCGTTCCGGAACCCGGTCACCAATCCCATCGTACGGGAAGGAGGAAATCCGAACCGGGAGCAATCGAATTGAAGCGATGCGCAAGTGCGGAGTTCATCACGGTCGATCGGGTCAGCGCCTTGCACGGAGTCGACTTGGTGAAGGCTCGGTTCGTGACCAGGTCCACACCGCTTCACTCGCACGTGGAAGTCGAGATCGGGGTGGTGTCGTCGGGCCGGCGACTGGTCCGGTGCCGAGGCCGCACATATGGAGCCGAGACCGGCTCGATCGTGATCTTTAACCCGGGCGAGATTCACTCGGGGGCACCGGTCGACGAGCGCGGCTCGAACTACCGGGCCTTCCTGGTGCCGCCCGCGACGTTGAGCAGGGTTGCGGACTGGCGGGCCGAGCCCGGGACCGGGGCCACCCTGCCATGGTTTGAGGCGCCGGTGTTCCTGGATGACAAATTGGCCCGGGAACTGGTGGCTGCGCACGTCGCGCTCGGCGCCCGGAAGCCGGGCGTCGAGATCGACAGCCGTCTGGCCGAGATCCTGGCGCGACTCGCTCGACGGTATCGCCGAGCGGCTCCGGCCCTGCCGGCGGGCCACCGAGAGCATGAGGCGGTGCTCCGCGTCCGAGCCTTTCTAGACCGCCACTACGGCTCGAAGGTCCGGTTAGGCACGCTGGCCGATGTCGCCGGGCTGAGCGTGTACCACATGATTCGGGTGTTCCGGGCCACGACCGGTCTTCCACCGTACGCCTACTTGGAGCAGGTCCGGGTAAACCATGCCGCGGCCCTGCTCCGGGAGGGCCAGCCGGTGTCGCGGGTCGCGTTTCGGACCGGGTTCGCGGATCAAAGTCACCTGACCCGATTCTTCAAGCGGCTGATCGGCGTGCCACCCGGCCGGTACAAGCGGAGCGTCCTCCTGGCTCGCCGCACCGAGCGCACCGGGGTCGAGCGCCCGCTCAGCCGGCCGGCGCAGTCGTAGACTGTCGCGAAGGATCGCCCCGACGATCCCCCGCGCAGTTGCTCGGCATGGCGGACGAGGGCATGAAATAGGCGAGCGCTTTGTCCGCGAGGGTTGACAGTCCCGCCAGGCATCACGATACTACCCATAATAACATTATGCCTACAAAAGAGATGCCTTCGGGCGCGCTGGTGCTCCTGATCCTGCGGGTCCTCCGTTCCGGTCCGCTCCACGGCTACGCGATCGCCCAGCGGATCCACTCGCTTTCGTCCGACGTGCTCCGGGTCGAGGAGGGCGCGCTCTATCCCACGTTACAGCGGATCCTCCTCAATGGCTGGGCGACCGCCGAGTGGGGCATTTCGGAGACGAACCGGAAGGTGCGGTTCTATCGGCTCACTGCGCCCGGCCGCAAACAGCTCGACATCGAGCGGTCGGACTATGACCGCATCCACTCGGCGATTCAGTCCGTGCTCCGCACCGCGTAAGCGAGACTTCCATGACCGAGCTGTTCCGACGCCTTCGCTATCTCCTCAACCGCCGCCGGTTCGATCGCGAGCTCGCCGCGGATATGGAAGTCCATCGTGAGATGGCGGGGACCGGCGGAGTCCGTTTCGGTAATCCGCTCCGGCTCCGTGAGGAGGCCCGGGAGGCGTGGGGGTGGACCTGGGTCGACCGCCTTTCGCAGGATCTCCGTTATGCGGCTCGGATGATCCGCCGTTCGCCCGGCTTTACGGTGTCCGCGGTTCTCATGCTCGGGCTCGGCATCGGCGTCAACGTTGCGGCCTTTGGATTCTTCAACTTGATGGTCTTGCGGCCGCTTCCGGTCCGCGATCCGGGCACCCTGCTTCGATTCATGCGGAGCGCACCGGGGAACTTCTCGGACAACCTGCCCTACCCGGCCGTGGCGTTCTATCGGCAGAACAGCAAGACGCTGTCGGCCGTGCTCGCGCTCTCCGTGGGAAGACTGGCAATGGAGGGCGACGACCGGCAGGTCAACGCGCATTTCGTCACCGCCAACTTCATGACCGAGCTCGGCGCGACAGCGCGGCTCGGCGGATTGCTCGACCCGGTCCGCGACGAGGCGCCCGGCGCGGACCCGGTCGTCGTTCTGACTTACGGGTTCTGGCAGCGCCACTTCGGCTCGGATCCCTCGGTCGTCGGGAAGACGATCCGTCTCAACGACAAGCCGGCGACCGTCGTCGGGATCGCGTCGCGCGAGTTCAGCGGCCTCGACCTGGGCTCGCCGGATCTGTGGGCGCCGATCACGCAACGGCCGTATTTCCTCGGCGGGGACATCAACGCCCTTGCCGATGGCGGATTCAGCGTCGAGATGTGGGGGCGGATTCAGCCCGGCCTAACGCCCAAGATCGTCGAGGACGAGCTCCGATCGCTCGCGGCGGTGCTCCATGCCCAGCATCCGAAGGACATCTGGGACAAAGAGACCATGCCGAGCGAGCCGGGCGGCTATGTCACGACCGGTCTCATGCGGGGCAGGCTGGTGCCGCTGCTCGCGCTCGTGAGCACTCTGGTGCTGCTGATTCTGGCCGTGGCCTGCGGGAACCTGGGGAGTCTGCTGCTCGCGCGCGGGGTTGCGCGGGAGCGGGAGATGGCGATTCGGGTCGCTGCAGGGGCCGGGCGCGGCCGACTGATTCGACAGCTGTTTACCGAGAGCCTGGTGCTCGCCCTGCTCGGATCGGTCGCGGGTCTGGCCTTGGGCTACGTCGTCCTCCGGGGCCTCATGGTTTGGACCGGCGTTCCCGCGTGGCTCGACCCCACGCCTGACTGGCGGGTCATCGTCGTGGCGATCGGCCTCGGGTTTGCGGCGTCGATCCTGTTCGGGTTGACGCCGGCGCTCCAGGTCGCCCGGCAGCGTCACCGCGCCGGCCGGGTCCGGCAGATTCTGATCGGAGCGCAGGTCGCCGCGAGCTGCGTGCTGCTCGTCGTGGCGGGTCTTCTCGTTCGCGCGCTCGACCATGCCGCGTCCACGAGTCCCGGCTTCGAGTATCAGCAGGTGATCTCGATCGACCCGGGCATCTCCAACTACTCGCCCGGCGCGGCCCGGGTGTATCTGGACGCGCTCGAGAACCGTCTCCGCAATCTTCCGGGCGTCGTGGCTGTCTCGCTGGCTTCCAATCCTCCGTTAGGCAACCGATGGTCGGTCATGAAGGCGGAGATTGGCGGACGGGCAGTCGACGTGCACACCAACCACATCGATCCCCCGTTCTTCGAGACGATGAGGATTCCGCTCCTTCGGGGCCGCAATCTGGCCCGCGGCGACACCCGCGCCATCATCGTGAGCGAGTCGCTGGCCCAGCTTCAGTGGCCCGGCGAGGATCCGTTAGGCAGGTCGTTCAAGATGGGTGTCGACTCGGCGGGCGCGGAGATCCGCCCTACCGTCGTCGGGGTCTCGGGCAGCGCCCGGCTGCTCTCGCCCGAGGATCCGGACGCGGTCGAGATCTATCAACTGGCCGACCAGAGCCTGCTGCCGTCGATGGTGATGCTGGTGAGGACGTCGGCGCCGCCGGAAGGCATCGTACCGATGGTGGGGTCGATCGCGAAGACGGTCGACGCCAAGGTCTTTCCGGTGGTCGAGCTGATGAAAGTCTCCTTCCAGCGCAGGCTCGCGACCGCGGAATACGGCGCCGTAGCCGTGAGTCTCCTCGGGGTCCTCGCCCTTGGGCTCGCGTGTCTGGGTATCGTCGGGCTGGTGGCGTACGCCGTATCACAGCGCACGAAGGAGATCGGGATCCGGATGGCGCTCGGTGCCAAGTCCGGGGATGTCCTAACGGTCGTGCTCCGCCAGTTCTCGCTCCCGGTGGTGGTCGGGTTGGTCGTTGGAGTCGCCGGGGCGGCCGCGCTGTCGCAGATCCTCCGCCGGCAGCTCTACGGCATCAGCAGCCTGGATCCGATCACCTATGTCGCCGCAATCGGTCTCTTCGTGGTCACGGTCGCGGTGGCCGCCGTGCTGCCCGCGCGACGAGCGTTGCGGGTGGATCCGGTGCGGGCGTTGCGATGGGACTAGGGGTAGGGAATAGGGATAGGGGATGCCAGGAAAGGCGGCCGTGGCTGAGGGTCGAGCGTGCCCGACTTCCGACTCCAGATTTCCGAACCTGACATGCTTGGT
>JBDTOH010000356.1:0-6183 GCA_039933355.1 Gemmatimonadota bacterium
ATCATTCGAGGCGGGAGCGGCCGCGTCCTGGTGAGAGACCAAGGCACCACGATGAGCATAGGGGTCGATTCCACCGGTCGCTTCGTCGCCTGCGGCCCTCCCCGCGACCGGAAGGTCATTCTCTTCGCCCGCCGCGCCAAACAAGCCGGCACCCCAGACACAATCCCCGCCCTGAGCCCCCTGATCACGGAACGCACCCTCGCCCCGCCCCCGCGGTAGACGGTAGGACGGTAAGACGGTAAGACGGTAAGTGAGACCGCAGCGCGGTTGGGGTTCCGTTGGCTACCGTCCTCCGTCTTACCGTCTTACCGTCTTACCGTCTTACCGTCTTACCGCCTTACCGTCTTCCGTGCGGCCCCCGCTCCCCTTTGCTATATTGGCCCCATGCGGATCACCACGTGGACCGAGTACAGCCTCATCATATCGATTCACCTCGCTCGCCGGGTGAAAACGGGCGGCCTCCCGATTGCGGCCCGTGAGCTCGCCGAGGTGGAGCGGCTCCCGGCCGACTACGTCGAGCAGATCCTGCTGCGGCTCCGCCGGGCCGGCATTGTCGAGAGCGTTCGCGGGGCGCGGGGCGGATATTTTCTCGCCAAAGATCCGAACGCCATCAGCGTCCGCGACATCATGGCCGCCTCCGAGCACCAGACCTTCGAGATCAACTGCGACGCGCATCCGGTCGATGCCGAGCGATGCGCCGCCGGCTCGCCGTGCTCGATTCGCGCGGTGTGGCAGACCCTGCAAAGCCGGATCGACGAGGTGCTCTCGGGCGTCTCCGTCGCGGATCTCCTCCGCGAGCAACCGCAGGAGTTGGTGACGCTCAGCTCCGCTCCCGCGAGCTGACCCCGGCTGGAGCGGCTCGGTGTCGCTGAGCTCTCGGGAGCGCGCCAGATACGCCCGCCACTTGGCCCTCGAAGATGTCGGCGAGGCCGGCCAGGAACGCCTCAAATCCGCACGAATTCGCCTCGTTGGCGCCGGCGGTCTTGGCTCGCCCGCGGCGCTCTATCTCGCCGCGGCTGGTGTGGGCACCCTCGGGATCGTCGACGCCGACCAAGTTGAAGTCTCCAACCTCCAGCGTCAGGTTCTCCACGGTACCGCCGCCATCGGGCGGCCCAAAGTCGAATCGGCGGCGGCCCGGCTGGCTGACCTCAATCCAGACCTCACGCTCGAGTTGTTCCCCGAACGCCTCACGGCGTCGAATGCAAGCGAGATCCTCGGGCGGTTCGATCTTGCGCTCGACGGCAGCGACAACTTCCCGACCCGCTACCTCGTCAACGACGCCTCGATTCTGCTCGGCCGCCCGTACATCTACGGCAGCATCTTTCGCTTCGCGGGTCAGGTGTCGGTGTTCGGCGCGGCGGGTGGCCCGTGCTATCGGTGCCTGTTCCCGGATCCGCCCGAGCTCGGCCTCATTCCGAATTGTGCCGAAGCCGGCGTGCTCGGCGTCGTGCCCGGCGTGATCGGCACCCTGCAGGCGACCGAGGCGATCAAGCTCGTGCTTTCGATCGGGGCGCCGCTGGTCGGCCGGCTGCTGATGTACGACGCGCTCGCCGCGACGATGCAGGAGGTGGCGATCGACCGCAACCCCGATTGTCCGGCGTGCGGGAACCAGCCAAGCCTCGATCGCTTGATCGACTACGACGCGTTTTGCGGAGTGGCGAGGGCAGGGCCGGCGATCACCGTCGAAGAGCTGGCCGGTGTGAGGTCCGCCGATCTCTTGGTGCTCGACGTGCGCGAGCCGTGGGAGTGGGAGCTGGTTCGGATCGAAGGATCCCGCCTCCTCCCGTTAGGCGACCTCCCCGCCCGGCTCGGCGAGCTGCCCCGGAACGGGGAGATCGTCACCGTCTGCCATCATGGCCTCCGCTCGCAGGCCGCCCAATCGCTCCTCGCGGAGGCAGGTTTCAAAGCCCGCAGTCTGACCGGAGGAATCGATGCCTGGGCGGAACGGATTGAGCGGGATTTGCCGCGGTACTAGAAGGAGGGCGTAGGGCTCAGGAGCTAGGAAGAGCGAATCCATGCAGAACCCTTGAGCCCTATTCCCCGTTCCTTAAGCCCTACTCCCGACGCCCTACTTCCTACTCCCTACCCGAGTGCCGAAGGGGGGACTCGAACCCCCACGGGCTTGCGCCCACTGCGCCCTGAACGCAGCGCGTCTACCAATTCCACCACTCCGGCGCGAAGCGCAAACCTAGGGGCCCGACCCCGGGGCCGCAAGCACTCCGTTGCTTACCACAGTGGCGATGCCTATCTTCCGATCTGAGTAGGACTTATGAGTGAAACCGAGAAGCCGGCCCGCGAGCGTGACGCCAAGGTTTCCGTGGCACGGAATCCGCGAGCGTCTTACGACTATCACGTGCTCGATACGTGGGAGGCGGGGCTCGTCCTTACCGGCACCGAGGTCAAAAGCCTCAGGGCCAAAAAGGCCTCGATCAAAGAAGCGTTCGGGATCATCCGGCGCGGCGAGGTCTGGCTCGAGGGCATGAACATCACGCCTTACGAGCAGGGGAACCGCTACAACCACGATCCGATCCGCAGCCGCAAACTGCTGATGCAGCGGCGCGAGATCGAGCGGCTGATCGGAGCCGTCGAACAGAAGGGGCTGAGCCTGGTGCCCCTCGAGGTCTACTTCATCAGAGGAAGAGCCAAAGTGCAGCTGGCGTTAGGCAAGGGCAAGAAGAGCCACGACCGCCGCGAGGATATCAAGCGGCGCGACGCCGACCGCGAGATGGCCCGCGCGACCCGGAGCCGCGGGTGATCGCCGGGACGCTGCTCATCTCGCTCGCGCTCGCCGGGGCGACGGTCGCCGGTGGGCCCGGCGCGCCGATGGCCGTCGTGGTCTCGACCGCGGGCGGAGACGTTCGGGTCCCGATCCGGGCCGACGCCGCCACCGGTCCCGTGCTCGCCTCGCCCTTGCTGCTTCGCGCCCTCGGCGGAACGTCGCGAGTCGATGGCGCCTGGGCCGAGGTCGAGGTCGCCCACCAGTCGTACCGGTTCCTCCTCGGCGCGCCGATCTTCAGCCTGAACGGCGTGGTCCGGCCGCTCGTCGGCGTGGCGTCCGTCCGCCGCGATACGCTCTTTCTGCCGCTCCAATTCGTCACCGCGGTTTTGCCGTCTACGTTTGCGAGCCGGTTCCGCTACGAGCCCCAGTCCGCCAAGCTGGTCGAGCTGGTCGGTCGCGCCGTCACCACCCTCGCGCTCAAGAAGGACGCCGGCCGGCTGCCTAACGGGCTCCGCCGGGGCCACGTCGTCACCGTCGATCCGGGTCACGGCGGCGTTGATCCGGGAAATCCGGGGCTCTACTTCCCCCGCGGTCTCAAAGAAAAAGACGTCACGCTCCAGATGGGTCTTCTGGTTCGCCAGGAACTGCTGAAGCGCGGGATCGGCGTCATCATGACCCGCACGACCGATACCCTGATCAACTTGAGGCAGCGCGGCTCGTATTGCAGCAACCGGTGCGACCTCTTCGTCAGCCTCCATGTGAACTCGCTGGCTCGGCGGGCCGGGTTCAACCGGGTCCGCGGCTTCGAGACCTACTATGTGGCCCAGGCAAAGACCGAGGACGCCTCGCGAGTCGCCAAGATGGAGAACGACGCGGTACGCTTCGAGGCGCCCGACGAGCGGGAGCAGGCGGGTGGGGGCCTCGGCTTCATTCTCAAGGATCTCCAGCTCAACGAGCACATGCGGGAGGCGGTCCGCCTCGCCGAGCTGATCCAGTCCCATCTCGAGGAAACCCACTCCGGGCCGAACCTCGGCGTGAAGGAAGCCCCGTTCATGGTGCTGACCACCGCTCGCCGGCCCGCGGTGCTGGTCGAGATGGGTTACAGCACCAACCCGTCGGACGCCGCGGTCATGACGGAGTCCCGGTCGCAGCGCGACCTGGCCGGCTCGATCGCCGACGCAGTCGTCGCCTATCTCCTCGAGTACGAGCAGCGCGTCGCCGGGTCGCCCGCGGAAACCGTCGTCGGCGAAGTGGATTCGAAGATCCGTTAAAGGAGTCAAAGGCCCCTTCAGTGGACCTGCTCGGCACCACCTTTCAGAATCCCATCCTTCTCGCGGCCGGCACGGCAGGCTACGGCCGCGAGCTCGCCCGGACCATTCGGCTCGACTCGTTAGGCGGCCTTGTCACCAAGGCCGTGTCGCTCATGCCCCGAGCGGGAAACCGCGCTCCCCGGGTCGCTGAGTTTTCGGGCGGGATGCTCAATTCCATAGGGCTCGCAAATCCGGGCGTCGCCGTGGTGGGAGAATCCGAGCTGCCGTGGCTCGCCGAGCATGTCCGCCTCGCCCGCATCATCGTCAACGTGGTGGGCTTTGCCGAAGAGGAATACGCCGCCGTGATCGAGCGGCTGGACAGCGCGCCGAATATCGCCGCGTACGAGATCAATCTCTCGTGTCCGAATACCTCAGCGGGGGGGATCGAATTCGGCGCCGACGCCGGCTCCGTCGGCCGGATCATGGCGGGCTGCCGGAGCAAAACGCGGCGGCCGATTCTCGCGAAGCTTTCCCCGGTGCTCCCGGACATCCCGGCCATGGCGGCGGTGGCCTGCGACCACGGTGCGGACGGTATCACGGTCGTAAATACCATCCCCGGTTTTCTGTTTGACGGTCGCTCCCCGAGGCTGGGCAACGGCTCGGGCGGGGTGAGCGGCCCGGCGATCCTGCCGGTAGGACTCCTTGCGACCAAGCGGGTGCGCGAGCGCCTTCCCGGCGTGACGATCATCGGGGTCGGTGGAATCCGCAGCGAGGGAGACGTCCGCGATTATCTCGCGGCGGGGGCGAATCTCGTCGCGGTCGGCACGGCGGCCCTCGCCGATCCCCGACTTCCCGAGCGACTCGCATCGGGTTTTAATTCCGCCTCATGGCAGAACTGATCCTTGCCCTGGATGTCCCGACTCGGGACGCCGCCGTCGCCCTCCTCGATCGTCTTCCCGATGTCCGCTGGGTCAAGCTAGGCTCCGTCCTCGCGACGAGCGCAGGGAGCGGCTTTGCCCGGGAGCTCAAGGCGCGGGGTCTCTCGGTCTTTCTCGACCTCAAGTGGCACGACATCCCCAACACGGTCCATGGTGCCGTCCGCGGGGCTCGAAACCTCGGCGTCGACATGGTGACCGTGCATACCCTCGGTGGCCGGGCGATGCTTGCTGCGGCGGTCGAGGCCGCGGGTGATGCCATGGCGGTGGTTGGCGTGACCGTGCTCACGTCGCACTCGGCGCAGGAGTTTGGGATCGTTGTGGGCCGCGCGGTGACCGATCTGGGCTCGGAGGTGGGCCGTCTCGCCCGGCTCGGAATCGAGTCGGGCCTCTCGGGGGTTGTCTGCTCGCCGCTCGAAGTGGGCGCGCTCCGGCTCCAGTTAGGCGCCGGCCCGCTTCTCGTTGTCCCAGGCATCCGCGCCGCCAGTCAATCCCAGGGCGACCAGGCCCGGACGGCCGGCGCCGCGGATACCGCCGTGGCCGGCGCAACCCACCTGGTGGTCGGCCGCCCGGTAGTCGATGCGCCCGATCCCGTAGCCGCCTGGACCCAACTCCTCTCCGAAGCCTGCGCCTCCGCCTACTAGCCTCGCAGTCCCCGGTCCCCGTTTAGCTCCTAACCCCGCACCTACTCCAGACTTGCGGTAAGAAACCCCTGCGGCTAGCTTGCAAAGCTTCGCAAATTCCTGGTTTTGGAGAATACGTCGTGAAGGTACGGACCAGTGTTAAGCCGATCTGCGAGTACTGCAAGGTCGTCAAACGCGATGGTGTAGTCCGGGTCATCTGCAAGCGAAACCCGAAACACAAGCAACGGCAGGGTTGAGATGGCTCGTATAGCGGGCGTCGATCTTCCGCGCGAAAAGCGGGTTGAAATCGCGCTGACCTACATCTACGGCATCGGTCGTCCCACCAGTCAGAAGCTCCTGGGCGAGACCGGCATCAACCTCGACGCGCGGGTTCGCGATCTGACCGATGCGGAAGTCGCGCGTCTCCGTCAGCTCATCGAGCGCTCGATTCGAGTTGAGGGCGCGTTGCGGACCGAAGTCGCGATGAACGTCAAGCGATTGATGGACATCGGCTCGTATCGCGGGTCTCGCCACAAGAAGGGCCTCCCAGTGCGCGGGCAGCGGACTCATACCAATGCACGGACCAAGAAGGGTCCCCGGCGTGCCATCGCTGGTAAGAAGAAGGCGACCAAGAAGTAATCCATGACGAATCCGAC
>JBDTOH010000357.1:0-6182 GCA_039933355.1 Gemmatimonadota bacterium
AGAATCGTCTCCTTCGTGCCGAAGTCGAACCCGTGCTGCGCCTGAAAGGTCCAGAGCCGGGACTGGTCGATGATCGGGTTGCCGCTTCGCAGGATGAACGTGTCGCCTGCGTCCGACTTGTTGAGGAAGCCCTGGAGGAAGAGCGCCTTGTGACGGAAGCGGGTCTGGAAGCTCTGATAGGTCCAGTCCTTCACTTGGCCGGCGCCGATGCCCGTGAGGTCGATCAGGCTGCCGGCGGTGCTCCGGCCGTAAGTCGTGATCCACTCCGTGTTCTTGTCGGGCCGGACGTCGACCCGCGCTTCCCCGCCCCACTTCTTGAGATCGAAGTCCCGGCATCCGTACGGATGCCCGGCGCCGCAATACGTCCGGGTCGTTGGAGTCGGCCCGGGCGAGACAGTGTCGGCGACGTCGGCGTAGCGCCAGTCGCGGCCCTTGAGATATTCGCCCGAGATCTTGAACGCGACCTTGTCGCTGAGGACGGTCGCGTTTCGGAACGAGAACCGGCCGATCCCGGCCGCGTTGTCGGTGCCCGCGATGGCGCCCGGTGTCGTGCCTCGAACCCCGCCCTCGAAGGACAGCGTGGTGCCCGCCGACGTGAATGGAGATTTGGTGATGATGTGGAGCACGCCGTTGGAGGCGTTAGGCCCGTACAGCGCGGCCGCGGGTCCGAGCACGAACTCGATCCGCTCGATGTCCTCGTTGGTCGCCGGAAAGAACGCCGGAATGTTGACGCGAAGGGACGGAACCGAGGCGTACCGATTGTCGATCAACGTGAGCAGCGTGCCCGAGAAGGCGTTGTTGAAGCCGCGCGCGACCACATTGGCCTGGAGAATCCCGCCCTGCGAGATGTCCACGCCGGGAATGCCCTTGAGGTGATCGGTGACCGTCATCGACGGCCGCTCCTGGATCTCGATCTGCGACACGGTCGACACCGAGGCCGGAGCGTCGAGAATCTTCTCCGGTACTCGAGACGCCGAGACGACCACCTCGTTGATCTCGTAGGCCTTGGAGGCCAGCTCCGCATCGGCCTGCGCGGTGCCGCCGGCCGAGATCTGGACGTTAGGGGTCCGCTTCGACGTGTAGCCGATCATGCTGAACACGACCGTATAGCTGCCCGGGGCGATGTCCGCGACCCGATAGGAGCCGTCCGCTCCGCTCGAGCCTCCCCCAACCTGACGCAGCGCCGGATTCAGAACCGCGACCCTAACGCCGCTGAGCGGCACCTTGGCCTGTGCGTCGGTAACCTTACCTGCCAGCGAGCCCGTCTGCGCGGTCAGCAACGACGCCGACGTTAGGAGTCCGACGAATGCGAGCCACCATGCCCGATGTGCGGAGGTCATGTGAAGCCTCGGAAAAGCAGGTTGGGAAAAGTGAACGGGGAATCACCGGAGCATCCGGGGCGATTCACCGGGACGAAGACCTCGGTTCGGAGCTTCGTGGAAGATTCGCTGCTGATTCATATTGCGCCTGTAGAACGCGCAGTGTCAAGCGCTGTCATCTTATGATTTGTGCAAATGGCCCTGGCGTGAGTCGTCCCTTTGAATTGAAGCCCAAACCAACGATCTTTAGCGGTTGACCAGGCGGGTCGGCAATTGTTGCCGGTCCTACTCATGAAGGGAGAGCAAATGCGCAAGACGACTTTAGCGATCGGCTCCATGATCGCGGTAGCTTGCAGTACCGCGCCTAAGGGGCAGGTAGTACAGTCGATCCCCGCGGATTCTACGGAGTATTACCGCACTCAGGTGCAGCAGATCGCGACTGTGTCGGCGGCCAAAGATAGTCTGTTCCGGGATCTCGCCGAAACGACCAGGCTCCTTGCCGACATCAACACCGAGCTCGCCAAAGTCGGTGGGCCGAAGCGTGCAGTCGAGCCGGTCGTGTCCCCCGAGAGCCAGCTCTCCGTCTCACCGAGCGACCGTCAGTTGATGCTCAAGAAAGTCCGTGACCTGTCGACCCGCGTTCGCGCGAGCGAGTCCCGTCTCGCCGCGAGCCAGCGCCGCATCAAGGCGCTGACCGGTGACGGCGACAGCCTCCGCACGACCGTCGCTGATCTGCAGTCGACGCTCGACGGGCTCAAGACGATGGTCGAGAGCCAGAAGACCTCGATCGCGAATCTCGAGTCCGAGCTCAACAATGCGAAGCAGCAGATCGTGACCCTGGCCGGTGAGAAGCAGATCCTGAACGACACCGTCTCGGCGATGACCACCCGCGAGAATACGGTCTATTACATCGCGGGCACCAAGAAGGAGCTGAAAGAGAAGGGCATCATCAAAGAAGTCGGCGGCACGCGGTTCTTGATCTTTACCCGGACCGGTGAGTCGCTCAAGCCGGCTGAGAACCTGAATCCCGCGGCCTTCACGGCTATCGATCGCCGCCAGGTCTCCCAAATTCCGCTGCCGAACCCGGACAAGGAATATCGGGTCATCACGGCGCAGAACGTCGCCTACGCGAACGTTCCGGCGGAAGCGAAGGGGAAGGTTAAGGGCTCGCTCCAGATCAGCAACGCCGAGAACTTCTGGACCAACTCGAAGTTCCTGATCCTGGTCGAGAACTAACCAAGCGGCCTGCATGTAGTTAGGCACCCAACAAGAGCCAGTAGCGGAGAGGACCCCCTACTGGCTCTTGTTCTGCTCTCGCGGTCCCCCCGTCGAAACAACAGAGAAGATCGCGCGACTTGCCGAGGGCCGCGCGAGCGCCCTATTATGAAATGCCCTTCATGCCAATCCAGGCACTGACCTCGTGATTGCCGTCGCTTCGCCGCGACCCACGATTGTCGTTCTCACGCCCGTACGCAACGAGGCGTGGATCCTCGAGCGTTTCCTGTCGGTTACCAGCCAGTTCGCCGATCTGATCATTCTGGCCGATCAAGGGTCGGACGACGATACGGCGGCGATTGCCGCTCGGTTCCCCAAGGTCGTTGTCGTCGCCAACGAGGACCGCGGATTCGATGAGGCTCATCGCCAGGACTTGCTGATCGCCGCGGCGCGCGAGCGTGCCCCGATGCCGAGGATCCTCCTGGCGTTCGACGCGGACGAGATTCTCGCCGCCGATGCAATGGACCGCGCCGGATGGCGAACAATGCTTGCCGCTCCGCCCGGCACCGTCCTCTCCTTCGAGCGGGTCGACCTCTTCCTCACGACCGAGCGCTGCATGCGGCACGATCCGTGGCGGCCGCTCGGTTATGTGGACGACGGCGCGCGTCACGTCGGCCGCACCATCCACGGCGGCCGGATCCCGCTCCCCCACGGGGCACCGAACCTCAAGGTGGCGGACGTCCTGCTGCTCCACTACGCCGCGCTCAGGACGGCGGGGATGGCCTCCAAGCTCCGGTGGTACAGCGTCCTGGAGAACGTGTTAGGCACCTGCCCTCATGTGCTCAAGCGACGCCTCCGCTACGTCAATCACCTCGACTTCACCGGCCACGGCCGGATCGAGCCGAGCCGGTCGGAGTGGTTCGCGGAGTGGGAGCGGCGGGGAATCGACATGCGCACGGTGCTCGACCCACCCTACCACTGGTACGACCTCGAGGTTCTTCGCGCCTTCAAGCGGTACGACACCCGGCGCTTCTGGCTCGACGACATCTGGCGGTTCGACTGGGACGCCTGCCTCGACTGGGCCAAGAGTCAGGGATTCGGCGGCCTGCCCGGGAGGCCGGTTCGGACGGCGCCGGACTGGCTGGTGTTCGTTATGCGTGGCGTGGAGTGGGTCCATCGCCATCAGGTGCGGGCTCGGCACCGGCTGTCGGGGCGGACCAGCCGGCGGTTCAAGTAGGCCGCATTCGCCGCGCTCGAGTGGCCCGGCTAGACGAAGAAGTCCGGGATCAGCTCCGACTCGACCACTCCCGGGTGGACATAGACCGAGAAGTCGCTCACTCCTTCCGCCCGGAGCACCTGCTCATCGATGTAGAAGTTGCCGGTTGCGGCGCGGCTCGCGCGGGTGAGGATGACGTGCGCGGCGTCGCCCATGATCGTCGGCAACCGGCACCGCCTCCTCGCGTCCGCCCCTCCGATCAGCCGCATCGCCTCGGTGTCGATCGCCGTCCTGGGCCAGAGCGCATTCACTGCGATCCCGTCCGCCTCGAATTCCGTGGCCATTCCCAGCACGCACATGCTCATGCCGAACTTGGCCATCGTGTAGGCTACGTGCGGCGCGAACCACCGCGCCTCCATGTTGAGCGGAGGCGAGAGGTTGAGGATGTGCGGGTTGGCGGCCTTCTTGAGATGCGGAATGCATTTCTGCGAGCAGAGGAACGTGCCGCGCGTATTGACCTGGTGCATCAGGTCCACTCGCTTCATCGGGGTTTCGAGCGTGCCGGTCAGGCTGATCGCCGACGCGTTGTTGACCAAGATGTCGATGCCGCCGAATCGCTCGACCGCGCGGGCCACGGCCACCTCGACCGCCGCCTCATCCCGGATGTCGCACGCGATCGGCAGTGCCTGGCCCCCCGCCTTCTCGAAGTCGGCGGCGGCCGTGTGGATGGTCCCTGGGAGCTTGGGATGGGGAGTCTCGGTCTTGGCGACGATCACGATATTGGCGCCGTCGGCGGCCGCCTTCAGGCCGATCGCGTGCCCGATTCCACGGCTCGCACCGGTGATGAACAGGGTCTTTCCCCGAAGTGTGGTCACTCGAATCTCCGTGTGGGGTTGGTGAGCGAGCCGAGAAATGTAGCCCTTCGGCGGACTCGGAACTGCACCACAGGTATATTCCTTCTCGGCGCGACCTCCTTGGCCTTTACCTCGACTCATCCATGATCGCTCGGCTTCATTTTGTTCTGGGCTTCACGATTTTCGCCGCGCTGCCGTCGGCGCCGGCCTCTGCTCAGTCGATGAGCGCGGACGAGGTCCGCCGCCAGGAGCGCGAGATCCTGAAGCAGCTCATCGAGATCAACACCAGCGACTCGGCCGGCAACACGCCGGTTGCGGCGCGTGCCATGGCGGACCGGCTGCTCGCGGCCGGATTTCCCGCCGCGGATGTTCATGTGCTCGGCCATGAGCCACGGTATCAGAACTTGGTCGCGCGGTACCGCGGCACCGGCGGCACGGGCAAGAAGCCGATCCTGCTAATGGCCCATCTCGACGTCGTCGACGCGCGCCGGGAGGACTGGACCACCGATCCGTATTCGTTCGTCGAAAAGGACGGTTTCTTCTACGGCCGCGGAACCAACGACAACAAAGCCGGCGCGGCGATGCTGGTCGCGAACTTTATCCGGCTCAAGCGCGAAGGCTTCACGCCGGCCCGGGACCTGATCATCGTGCTCTCGTCGGACGAAGAGACCGACGGTCTTACCATCCAGTGGCTGCTCAAGGAGCACCGCGATCTGATCGACGCCGAGTTCGCGCTCAATACGGACGCGGGAGGTGGGTCGTACGAGAACGGCAAGCCGGCCGCCTTCGCGGTCCAGGCGAGCGAGAAGGTCTACCTCTCGTTCACGCTCGAAGTGCGAAACAAGGGCGGGCACAGCTCGATCCCGGTCCGGGACAACGCGATCTATCACCTGAGCCGGGGGCTCGCCCGGCTCGCCGCGTTCGACTTTCCAGTCCGGCTCAACGAGGTGTCCCGGGCGGCTTTTCTGCAGGGTGCGGCCACGGTGCCGGCGGCGTTAGGCCGGGATATGAGGGCCGTGGTCCGGACCGGAGATCCCGCCGCCGTCCGCCGGGTCGCCGCTGCGGACCCGTACTTCAACTCGGTGATGAGGACGACCTGCGTGGCGACCCGGCTGTTCGCGGGCCACGCGGACAACGCGCTGCCGCAGCTCGCCCGCGCCACCGTAAACTGCCGGATGCTTCCGGACGATCCGCCCGACTCGGTCCAGGCAACACTCGCTCGGCTCCTCGCCGACACGGCGATCCGGATTGTCCGGGTTCGGGAGCCGACCGCGAGCCCGCCCTCGCCCCTCAAGGCCGAGATCATGGGGCCGGTCGGGAAGCTGGCGGAGACGATCTGGCCCGGCGTGAAGATCGTGCCCGAGATGTCCACCGGCGCCACCGACGGCCTCTACGTCCGGAACGCCGGGATTCCGGTCTACGGGGTTGGAGCGCTCTTCGACAACCCTAACGACGTCCGCGCGCACGGGCGCGATGAGCGGATCGGGGTCAAGGAGTACCACGATGCCGCCCGGTTCTGGTACGAGCTGGTGAAGTCGCTCGCGACCGGCACGACGTCGTGAGCTTCTGGAATCGGGG
>JBDTOH010000358.1:0-6174 GCA_039933355.1 Gemmatimonadota bacterium
AACGTCATCCACCACACCTACACCAACATCGAAGGCGTCGACGAGGATCTCACGGTCTCGCCGTTGCTCCGGCTCTCGCCCAGCTCGCCGCTGCTCTCGATCCATCGGTACCAGCACCTCTACGCATTTCTCGCCTACGGCTTTTCGACGATCTTCTGGGTCTTCGTCAAAGATTACAAGTATTTCTTCAAGCGAGACCTCGGGCCGTACAAGGACAAGAAGCATCCGACCGGCGAGTGGGTCAATCTGTTCCTGACCAAGCTCATCTACTACGGGTGGGCGATCGCGCTGCCGCTGCTCGTGCTCGACCTTCCCTGGTGGCAGTTCCTGATCGGCTATCTCGTCATGCATGGGACGGCCGGCTTCATCCTCGGCGTGGTCTTTCAGCTGGCGCACGTTGTCGAGGGTCCCGAGTTTCCCGCCCCCGACGACGCCGGCCGGATGGAGCACCAGTGGCTCCTGCACGAGATGGAGACGACCGCCAACTTCGCCCGCTCCAGCCGGCTGGTGACCTGGTATGTCGGTGGTCTCAACCATCAGATCGAGCACCATCTCTTCCCCAAGGTGTGCAGCGCGCACTATCCCTCGATCAGCGGGATCGTCCAATCCGCCGCGCGGCGCTACGGCATCCCGTACTACGATCAGCCGACGCTGATGGACGCGGTGCGCTCGCACTATCGGATGCTCAAGCGGTTTGGTCCCGAGGCTTGGCGCGAGCGACGCACCACAGCGGCACCGGCGACGGCGTAGCAGCGCCGGGGCGCGACCATTGACCGGGACGGGCGTCATGACGGCACTGCCTCCGGTCGCGCGGTTCGAGACGAGCACCGGCGTCACGATCTACCGGCTGTCCTGCCAGGCGTTCCCCGGTCTCATCGCGCATACCTATCTCCTCCTCGGCGCCGGTCCGGTCACGCTGGTCGACACCGGCAGCGGCTATGCCGACTCCACCCCCCAGTTGTTGCGCGGCCTCGAGACCGTTCGAGAGGAGTTCGGCGAGTCGGTTCGCCAGAGCGACATCCGGCGCATCATCATCACCCACGGCCATCTCGATCACTTCGGCGGGCTCGCGCAGGTGCAGCGGCCGATCCAAGCCGAGGTGGGCATTCACGAGCTGGACCGATGGGTTCTGACCGCGTACGAAGAGCGGCTGGTCGTGGCCACCAAGGCGCTCCGATTCTTCTTTCAGCGAGCCGGAGTTGCTCCGAAGCAGCAGGCCGCGCTCATGGAGCTCTACACGGTCGCCAAAAAGCACGTGCGGAGCGTCCGGGTGGACTTCACCATCGCCGACGGCCAACAGCTCGACGGTCTCACCTTCATTCATACGCCGGGCCATTGTCCCGGCCAGGTCTGCATTCAGATCGGTGACGTCATGCTGAGCGCCGATCATGTGCTCCCGCGCACGACGCCCCACCAGTCCCCTGAGAGCATCACGGCGTCGACCGGGCTCCGGCACTACCTCGACGCATTGACCAAGATCGGCCGAGTGGAAGGAGTGCGGCTGGCGTTAGGCGGACACGAGGATCCGTTCGGAGACTTCCAGGCGCGGGTCGCCGCCATCCGCGTCGATCACGAACGCAAGCTCGAACGGGTGCTCGGCGTGCTCCGGGGTGGGGAGCCGCTCTCGATTCTTGGGGTCACCGAGCGAATGTACCCCGCCGTGACCGGCTGGAACGTCCTCCTTGCGCTCGAGGAGGTCGGAGCCCACGTGGAGTACCTCTATGAGAGCGGAGCGCTCCGAGTCGTGAACTTGGACGAGGTGGAGAAGGAGGAGAATCCGACCCTCGAGTTCGCCGCGCGGTAGGACGAGGTTGCCTCACGCTGCTTGACGGCGATTCCGAGACCCGATAGAGTAGACTTTTCACCCGCCGTGCGAGGCCTCATAGCCACCGTTGTGTTCGTCCACGGGACAGGTGTACGTCAGCCCGCTTTTGACGCGCTGGTTGAACGAATTGTGCCTCGTCTTGCCGGGTTGTCCCTGGGGCGGCGGCTGGTGCCGTGCTATTGGGGTGGTGATCACGGCGCCCGCCTCGAGCACGGGGGCAAGTCGATTCCCTCCTACGATACCGCGCGCGCCCTGGTGGACACAGACCCGGCCGACGAAGCGGCGCTGCTGTGGGAGATGCTGCAGCGGGATCCCTACTTCGAGCTGAGACTTCTTGCCACGGCCACTGTCGCGGCTCCTCGCATGATTGGCGAGGAGCCCCCCGGCGACGAGCTGGGAGACCGTCTCGCCGCGTTCATTCCTTCCGCGGCGCTCGAGACGGCTCTGGTGGCAGCCGGGCTCCAAGCGGATTTCGAGCCGGCCCGTCGAGCGGTCGCCGCGGCCGCTCCCGTTCGAGACGCACTCCGCTCGGCGCCGGCGGCCCTCGACGACCACCGGCAGGCAATCGCGCGGGCGCTTGTGTCGGTGGCTCTCGCGGCGGCCGAGGAGCGGATGAGTGGGGCCGACGCCGGGACCTCATGGGTGCTTGCCGGTCCCGAGCGTGACGAGCTGGTGCGGCTGGTGGCGGATGCTCTCGGGGGGAGCGACCGCTCGATCGGTGGCTGGATCGGGAAACAGCTGGGCGGCGTCGCGGCATGGTATGGAACTCGAAGAATGGTCCGCAAGCGAGGAGCGATCAGCGATGCAGCGTTCCCCGGAGCGGGAGACATTCTGCTGTACCAGGCCCGGGGCGACGAGATCCGCCGGTTCATTCGTCAGGCCCTCACGTCCGCCGAGCCTCCGGTGACCATTATCGCGCACAGCCTCGGTGGGATTGCGGCGGTGGATCTGCTCGCGGCCGAGCCCGTTCCCGGGGTGGACCTGCTCATGACGGTTGGGTCTCAGGCACCATTTCTCTACGAGATCGGCGCGCTATGGAGTCTCCGGCCTGACCAGCGCCTGCCGGACCGGTTCCCCCGCTGGCTCAACGTCTACGATCCGCGCGACTTTCTGAGCTATCTGGCCCGGCCCGTCTTCGAGGACGACCGGATCCGCGATGTCATGGTCGACAACGGGGAGTCGTTCCCCCGCTCGCACAGCGCGTATTGGTCGAATCCGGCCGTATGGACCGCGCTAGAGCACGCGTGGGCGTCACCGGGGCCATGGTCGTGACCACGGCGGAACGAACCTTTGCCCTCGTCGTGGGGATCGAGCGTTATGCAATGAAGGAGTGCCGGGACTTGGACGGGCCGGCGCACGACGCCTGCCGGTTCGTCGATTGGCTCCGCCGTCACGAGGTCCCCGCCGCCAACATTCGGCTCTTCCTTTCGCCGCTCGAGGCCAACAGCACCGTCAGGCCGTCCGACCCGGCGTTCGCAGGCGCGCGCCTCGCGGACAGCGAGCTGATTCGAGAGACTCTGCTGAACGACCTGATGCCGAAGGCGGGCGATCTCCTCCTCGTGTTTTGGGGCGGGCACGGAGTCAGCGACGATCAAGATCGCCGGTTTCTCTTCTACGCCGACGCGACCTCCGGCGATCGCCGCAACCTCAATCTCGACTCGCTGCTCCGACGATTCCGAACCCGCGACTGCGGGATCGCGCGGCAGGTCTTTTTCGTCGACGCCTGCGCGACTCTTGCCGAGGATCTGGCGATCCCGAAAGACGACTACGGTGATAGCGGTGCCGCCGAGCCGACCCGCCAGTCGGTCTTCTATGCGGCGGGGATCAAACAGGTCGCGAAGAACTTGAACGAGGAGAAGACCGGACTCTACGCCAAGCATTTTCTCACAGCGCTCGACGCGGAGCCGGACTTTCCTCCAGATCTTGAACGGGTGCAGGCCGCGATCGACGCTGTGTTCGACACGCTCGTGGCCGAGGGAAAGGCCCGCCAAGTGCCGCAGCGGGTCGAGGTGGTGATCGGAGGCAACCGGAAGCAGCGCCGGGACGGGATCGCGCCGGAGGAGGACGCCGTCGGCCGGATGGTGCCGAAGCTCTACAACCGGACCTTTCAGGACGGCGACTTCTCGGCCGCGCTCCGGGGTGGGCTCGCCGCTCACCCCTCGCTCCAGACCTTTGTCGTCTTCGGCGAGGAATACGAAGCGCATCGCAGCCTGGTCCAGCGCCTCATCGCGATGCGAATCAGGCCTCAGGCGGAGGACCTCTGGGGCGACGGCGACGGTACCGTTCGCGAGGTCGAGCTGCTCGACTGGCCTAACGCCCCGCCCCGCGCGGCCGCGCTGACCAAGAAGGTGAGCCGGCTCCTCTATCTCGAGTCGGAGAGCCGGGCCGATTCGTTCGAGCGGGCGTACGACATTCTCGCCGCGAGCCCGGGCTTCACCGATTACAAGCTGATCGTCGTGAGCCAGCAGGTGGTCGTGGCGGAGTGGACGCCGAGCCAGCGGGATCTGCTCCGGTGGTACGTTCGGGAGTTCTGGGCCCGGCGCCCGCCCCAACCGGACGAGCCTTCGGTCGTTCTGTTTCTCTTAGTCGTCTGTCCCGAGGCGCTCGCGACGACGCGCGGGACGACGGCCGCGACGGTCAAGGAAGAGATCTGGGCCGAGCTCGAACGGATCGGGAGCGAAGCGTCGGCGTCTACTTCAGCGCTACTTCTCGACGAGCTCACCGAGGTCACCGAGACCGATCTCAGGAACTGGTTCGTCAAGTACATCGACGGGCTCGCCCGCGGCTCGGCGAACGCCGCGGACGAGGCGAAGAGCCTCCGCGGGCGCGCCAAGACGCGGCGGGACGGAATTCGGCGGACCGATCACCTCGAGCAACTGCTGACCGAGGTCCACTCGTATTGGATCGAACGATCCGGAGTCGGGACATGAGCGATTGGAGAGTCTATCGGGCGGCCGTGCCCGCGCCGCCGACGCCCGGCAAGACCGAAGATCCGGGAGCCTATCTCCCCGATCCGGGACTGGTCGATGCCGTGAACGTGGCGATCGCGCTCGGGCAGCCGCTCCTGCTCACCGGGGAGCCGGGGACCGGCAAGACTCAGTTGGCGTACAGCGTTTCCAACCAGCTGTTCGGAACGCCGCCGATCGTCTTCAACACCAAGACCACGTCCACCGCGCGCGACCTGTTCTACCAGTACGACGCACTCCGCCACTTCCGCGATTCGCAGCTTCGCGACGGCACACAGGCGCCGCTCCGGCCGTCGGACTACATCAGCTTCGAGGCGCTCGGCCTCGCGATCCTCGTGGCGATGGACCGCGACCAGGTCGCCGCCGCGCTGCCGATGGAGTACCGGAGCCGGGGCCGGGGACGCTCCGTCGTGCTGATCGACGAAATCGACAAGGCGCCCCGCGACCTACCTAACGACGTGCTCGCCGAGATCGAGCAGATGCGCTTCGAGGTGAAGGAGACCGGTCACCAGTTCGCTGCCGAGCCCGAGTATCGGCCGATCGTGGTGCTGACCAGCAACTCCGAGAAGCTCCTGCCTGACGCCTTTCTCCGGCGGTGCGTCTACTATCATCTGCCCTTTCCCAATCGCGACCAGTTGGTCAAGATCGTCAAGGCCCGGCTCGGCGATGATCGGGTGCGCCCTCCGTGGGTGCTCAAAGTGATCGAGGAGTTCGAGCGGATCCGAACCAAGCCGCTCAAGAAGAAGCCGGCGACGGCGGAGCTGCTGGCGTGGCTTCGGGTGCTGGAGCGGCTCGCGGAGGACGGACGCGGCGATGATCCCACGACCCACCCGAGCTACACGGCCACCCTCGCGGCCATCGTCAAGAACAAAGACGACTTCGACGCGGTGGCCGGCCCGAGGTAGGCATGACGGACTCGGTCGCGGACCCCACCCGCACTCTGTGGTGCGCCGACCTGCTCGATCGGCTTCGGCGGGAGGGCTTCGACGTCGGAGTGGGGCAGTGCCTTCAGATCGAACGGATCCTCGACCGGGCCGGGCCGCCGGCCGCGATCCGCGACCTCGCGACCTTGATCGGGCCGATCGTCTCGCGGGATCCGGACGAGCAGCGCCGCTTCTACGAGCTGTTCGACGAGCACCTCAGCTTGGTCGCGATCGACCAGGAGCGCGGGCCCGAGCTGGAGCCGCAACCGCGGCGCAGCGTCCGGACCAAGACGGTCGAGCTGGAGCCGCCGCCGCGAGTCCCATGGTGGCGGCACCGCGGCGTGTGGGCTGCCGCCGCCTCGGTGGCGGTTCTCGCCGCGTTGATCGTGATCCCTTGGGGCTCCAA
Source organism: Gemmatimonadota bacterium (assembly GCA_039933355.1). GTDB lineage: Bacteria > Gemmatimonadota > Gemmatimonadetes > Gemmatimonadales > GWC2-71-9 > SHZU01. Next base: position 6,121 of record JBDTOH010000358.1, read on the forward strand.
ACAGGCTCCACCGCGGGACACCCCGACCGACACCATACCTCCCCCCAGGGACAC
>JBDTOH010000359.1:0-6172 GCA_039933355.1 Gemmatimonadota bacterium
CGCGGGCGTCGACCTCGATGTAGCTCTCGCCTTCGACGCCGCGCACAATGCTGTCATACCGTTGCTCGAGCCCGTCCTTACCGACGATGGTGCCCGACTTCGCCCGGGCGTACCGGTTCGACTCGAGGTCCGATTCGGTGACCTCCGCGACGTAGCCGACCAAATGGGCGATCGCCCGGCCGGCAGGATAGAGCCGGCGCGGCTCCGTCTGCACGACGAGACCGGGCAGGAGATAGCGGTGCTCCTCGAGCTTCGCGACCGTCTCGATCGGTGCGCTGCCGAAGACGAGAGCGGGCTGATACCGCGCCGCATCGAATCGCCGGGTGACCTGCTCGATCAGATCGTCGTCGACCGGGGAGTACTCCGCCATGCGGCCGAGCACGGCGCGGAGCGAGTCCTTGGAGGTGGCAAACAGCTTGATGGTGAATCCGGGCGCGTTCTCCGCGATCGGCTTCCCTTCCCGATCGAGAATGAAGCCGCGGGGTGCGGCGAGGTTGAGGCGGCGGAGGCGGTTCTTCTCGGAGCGTTCCTGGAAGCCTTCGTGCTCAATCACTTGGGCGCGGAAAAACGCGCCGAGGATCACGACGAAGGACGCGAGCAGCACGAGCCGGACCGCGACCATGCGCTCTTTGATTCGAAAGGGAGAAAATGTGCTCATTCGTCCAACCGGATTGCGAGCCGATCACGAGCGACCAGCAGGAGCACGACGCCGGCGACCGCAGTGGTCGCGGCTTGGAGCGGCGCCCAGAAGCCGAGCCCGCTCGCGAGCTCGCCCGCCGCTGCTCCGCTGGCGAGGAGCAGGATTGCGGTGCGAACCCAAACGGCGCCCGCGAACAGACCGGCGCTCACGAGAACGTTGTCTGGAAAGAACACCGCTCGCCCCCAGGCCGCCAGATACGCGACCACCGTGTGCGCAAGCGCGCCGGCGCCGAACCGGGCCGGCGTGAGGACGTCGGTAATGAGACCGACCAGAAAGCCGACGATTGCGGCGGTTCCCGGCCGGGACCGGAGCGCGACGAGCAGCAGCGCGAGCAGCAGGAAGTCGGGAGCACCGCGGCCATCCCACAGCCGCGGCCGGAGGTAGAAATGGAGCGCGAGCAACAGAGCGATCACGATGATGATCGGGTACCGCTCGGCGGGGCGGCGCTTGGTGCTCACGGGATGGAGTCGGTCGCCGGTGGATCCGGGCGGCGCGCTGCTCGGATGACGTAGACGAGCACGTGAGAGATCTGTCCGGGATTCGCGAGCGGCGTGATCCGGTAGATCCGCTCCCAACCAAGCTCCTCCCGGCGGATGCCGGCGATCCGGCCGATCGGGACGCCCTTCGGGTATTGGCCCGAGATCCCGGAGCTCAGCACCAGCGTCCCGGCCGGAACGGTGTCGCGATAGGGGACGCCGCGATACTCGAGAAACGCTTCGCTCGCGTTCGGGGTGGACGCCGGCCCGACGATGCCTAACACGGAGCCGTCCTCGGTGACGCCGCTCACCCGGAAGTCGGGATGGGCCCAGGTCATCGCGATCGACGAGGCCGGCCCGGCGCTCACCACGAGCCCGACGAGCCCTTCGGCCGAGACGACGGCGTCGCCGGGGAGAATCCCGGCCCGGCGCCCGGCGGATAGCAGCAGCGTCCGCCCGTCGGTCGCCGACACCTGATGGAGGACTTCGGCGGCCACAGTCGGGAAGGTGATCTTCTGGCGGAGGCTCAGGAGGGCGCGGAGCCGCTCATTCTCGGTGAGAATCCCGGTCAGCGACTGGGCCTTGAGCGCGGCGGCGTCGCGCTCGGCGGTGACCGCCTTCAGGCGGGCGCGGCTGCCGCGGTCCTCTTCGGCGCGCTGCTGGACCCAGACGACAGGGAGGAGCGCGGTTTCGCGGATGGCGGTGGTGAGAGGGTAGACCCAGGCCGCGGGCAGCACGAGCGCGACGCCGGAGAGTGCGAGGCAGAGAAGGAACCGGAGCGTGTCACCTCGGCTCGAGGCCCGCCCCACGGCTGGGCTCATGGGTCAGCGGGAGAGAACGTTCCGGTACTTCTCGAACTCGTCCAGGATCTTGCCGGTACCGCGGACCACGCAGGTCAGCGGATCCTCGTCGACGTGAATCGGGAGACCGGTCTCCTGGGAGAGCAGGAGGTCGAGGCCGCGGATCAGCGCGCCCCCGCCGGTCAGCACGATGCCGCGGTCGACGATGTCGCTCGCGAGCTCGGGCGGGGTAATCTCGAGCGCGCGCCTAACCGCGTCCACGATCTGTTGGATCGGCTCCTGCACGGCTTCGCGAATCTCGGTGGAATGGACCCGCACGGTCTTGGGAATGCCGGAGACGAGATCGCGGCCTTTGACTTCCATCTCGCGCTCGTCGCCGGTCGGGAACGCGGAGCCGATCTTGATCTTGATCGCCTCGGCGGTGGGCTCGCCGATCAGCAGGTTGTAGTTCTTGCGCATGAACTGGACGATCGCCTGGTCGAGCTCGTCGCCGCCGGTGCGGATCGAGGTGTCGCACACGATGCCGGAGAGCGCGATCACCGCAATCTCCGTGGTACCGCCGCCGATGTCGATCACCATGTTGCCGGTAGGCGTCTCGACCGGAAGGCCGACTCCGATCGCCGCGGCCATCGGCTCGGCGACCATCATCACGTCTTTGGCACCGGCCGTCTCGGCCGAATCGCGGACCGCGCGACGCTCGACCTCGGTGATGCCGGAGGGCACGCACACGATGACGGTGGGTTTAACCCGGATGAGATGGCGCTCGATGATGGTGCGGAGAAAATGGCGGAGCATCTTCTCGGTCACTTCGAAGTCGGCGATGACGCCGTCCTTGAGCGGCCTAACGGCGATGATCCCTTCCGGGGTCCTGCCTAACATGCGCTTCGCGTCGAGCCCGTAGGCGCGGGGCTCATTGGTGGCGCGATCGATGGCGACGACGGACGGCTCGTTGAGCACGATGCCTTCACCCTTGACGTACACGAGGGTGTTCGCCGTGCCGAGATCCACCGCGATTTCTTTCGCGGGGATGAGCGAATCAAGTTTGAAGAATGGGAACTTCATGCCTCTGGCCGGCCGCGAGTGGGACGTAACCTAATGTGGGGCTTGAACTTCGACAATGGGCGACGAGCCCAAAGTGAACCGGGCCCAGGGGCTCTCCTGATCGCTTCGGGATTCCCTCCGCACCCCCCCCCCCGCCACCCTACGCCCCCGTGCTCCCGAATCCGCCCGCGCCGCGTTCGGAAGGAGGTAACGACGCGACCGGTTCGAATTGCACCGACTCGACCCGGGCCACGACCAGCTGGGCGATTCTCATGCCTCGCGTGATCGCGACCGGCTCGTGGCCCAGATTGATGAGCGCGATCTTGAGCTCGCCGCGATAGTCGCTGTCGATCGTCGCCGGTGAGTTAGGCAGCGTGAGCCCGTGCTTGAGCGCGAGCCCCGAGCGGGGCCGGATCTGGATCTCGTACCCGGCCGGGATCGCCACCGCGAACCCGGTGGCCGCCAGGCGGCGTTCTCGGGGCTCGAGGACGAACTCGTCCGCGCTGGAGATGTCGGCTCCGGCCGATCCCGCGGTCTGCTGGGCCGGGATCGGGAGGCCCTCGCCGTTCGGCAGGCGTTGGATGAGGATGGTCGTCATGACGGAAACGGGACCGGGGACCGGGAACTACCCGACAGCGAGCTTTGCTGTCCTTGGTAACCCGGGTCCCGGTTCGCCCTTCCCTATAGCGCCGACGCCGCGTCGACGAGCGGCAGTCCAAACGCTTCCGCGACCCCGGGATACACCACCTTGCCCTCGACCACGTTGAGGCCGAGGCGGAGGGCTGGGTCTTCGCGGCAGGCCGACTTCCACCCCTTCCGGGCGAGCGTCCGGGCGTACGGAAGCGTTGCGTTGGTCAGTGCGAGGGTGGAGGTCCGGGGAACCCCGCCAGGCATGTTGGCGACAGCGTAGTGGAGCACCCCGTCGACGAAGTAGATCGGATTCTCGTGGGTGGTGGGCTTGATGGTCTCGACGCAGCCGCCCTGGTCGACCGCGACGTCCACGATCACCGAGCCCGGCTTCATCAGCTTGAGGTCGTCGCGGCGAACGAGCCGGGGCGCCTTGGCGCCCGCGATCAGGACCGCGCCGATGACGAGGTCGGCGCGCTGGATCGCGCCGAGGATGTTGTGGCGGTTGGAGTACAGCGTCGCGACGTTGGGAGCGAGCACGTCGTCGAGGTAGCGGAGCCGGTCGAGCGAGATGTCGAGAATGGTGACGTTCGCCCCCATGCCTGCTGCGATTTTGGCCGAATTGATGCCGACGACGCCACCGCCGATGATGGTCACGTCTGCCGGCGCGACACCAGGCACGCCGCCGAGCAGCACGCCCCGGCCGCCATAGACCTTCTCGAGGTACTTGGCGCCCTCCTGCACGGCCATCCGGCCGGCCACCTCGGACATCGGCGTGAGGAGCGGAAGCTCACCATTGGGGAGCTGGACGGTCTCATAGGCGATCGCGACGGCGCCCGACTTGATCACCGCCCGGGTCAACTCCTCCGCGGCGGCAAAATGGAAATACGTGTAGATAACTTGGCCGGTGCGCATCCGGGGCCACTCGACCGCGATCGGCTCCTTCACCTTCATGATCATGTCGGCCTTAGCCCAGACTTCGTCCGCCGTTCCGAGAATTTGGGCTCCGGCCTGGAGGTATGCCTGGTCGGCAAAGCCACTGCCTTCGCCGGCGCCCTTCTCGATATAGACGGTGTGGCCGTCATCACCGAGCGTCTCGGCGCCGGCGGGAACGAGCGCCACGCGATTCTCGTTCGTCTTGATCTCTTTCGGTACACCGATGATCACGGGGACCTCTTTGGGTTTGGGTATGGAACCTGGGCCCGGGGCTCGTGCTCGGAGATAGCCCCGAAGCGCTCCTACGGTCCCAACCTGACTATGGTCTGACGCTCGGGTGCGAAAAACTCGCTCGCCAATGCCGCAACCTGCTCCTCGGTGACCGCATCGACTTCGGCGAGAATCTCATCGAGGCGGCGGTATCGGTCGCCGTTCAGCACAAATCCCGCGAGCCGGTTCATTCGTCCCACCGGATTCTCAAACGAGAGCACCAGCTGGCCCTTGAGCTGTTGCTTGGCGCCGGCGAACTCCTCCGGCGTGAGGCTGGTGGCCGCGAGGGAGCCAAGCTCCTGCCGAATCGCGTCCAAGGCCTGCGCGGCGGTGGCCGGCTGAGTGCCGACATACACGCCCAACTGCCCCGAGCTCTGGTAGAAATGCTGGAATGCATAAACCGCGTATGCAAGCCCCAGCTCTTCGCGAATCCGCTGGAACAGCCGGCTCGACATCCCGCCGCCGAACACATTGGTCAACATCGCGAGCGCGAACCGGCGGGGGTCGCGGGCCGGAAATGTATCCGTCCCGATCACGAGGTGCGCCTGGGTCGAATCGCGCTGCTCGAACCGCTCGACTCCGCGCGCGGCCGGCGCCGGAGCCACCGGGCGGCGAGGCGGCTCGAACGCATTGGGCTCGAGCCATCCTTCGCGCGCCAGAATCTCGACGAGACGATCATGATCCACGTTGCCGGCGGCCGCGATGACGCAATTGCCACGATAGTAGCCGCTTCGGTGCACGCGGGCGAGATCCGCGGCCCCCAGGCTTCCCACCGTCTCGGCGGTCCCGAGGATCGAATAGCCGTATGGATGGTCGGGCCAGAGCGTCTCGGAATGAAGCTCGAAGACGAGATCGTCCGGCGTATCCTGCACCCCGTTGATCTCCTCGAGGACCACATTCCGCTCGAGGGTAAGGTCGCTCGAGCGGAGCAGAGGCCGATGCATGAGATCGGTGAGCGTGTCGACGGCCAGCGGCAGGTCAGTGTCGATGCAGTGGGCCTGGTAGCTGGTGTGGTCGCGCGAGGTATAGGCGTCGAGGCTGCCGCCCCGAACTTCGAGCTCGAGGGCGATCTGGCGGGCGGTCCGCCGCTCGGTCCCCTTGAAGACCATATGCTCCAACAGATGCGCCGCCCCCATCTCCCGGCGGGCTTCGTGGGCGCTGGCGGAGCGAACCCACATCCCGAGCGCGACCGACCGGAGGCCGGGCAAAAACTCCGAGAGCACCGTCACCCCATTGGGTGCGGTGCTCTGGTAGAGTCGATCGTCCAGCTGCTCTTGGTGCAACGCTACTCCTTCGGGATCAGGGCCTTCCGGGAGAGCTTC
>JBDTOH010000360.1:0-6157 GCA_039933355.1 Gemmatimonadota bacterium
CGCGAAGAGAATTGCGATCGCGGACCTGCGTGCCCTCGTGGAGGATCTGGGGTACGACCACGTCCGCACCCTGCTCAACAGCGGAAGCATCGTGTTCAGCGCCGGCGCGCCTCGGGAGCAGCGCGGCCTCCATGCTCTTGGCAAAGAGATCGGTGGCGAGTGGGTCTTAGAAGCCGGCCTGTCTCCACTGGCTGCCTAACTGGTGTACCGGCCGGTTCCCGGATCCGACCGTCAGATCCGCCGCTGCCTCAATCGCCAAAGCCACGAATCGCTGCGCCTCCGTGCACGCGGATCGAAGGTCTCGCCCTCGCGCGAGCAATGCCGCGATCGCGGAAGAGAGGGTGCAACCCGTGCCATGGGTCGGGGGCCCTTCTATCCTCGGCGTCTTGATCTCGACCAGCTCCGCGCCGTCATACAGCAGATCGACGCAGTCGGCGCCCTCGGCGAGATGTCCTCCCGTCACCAGGACATTGCGAAGCCCGAGCGCGTGCAGCGCGCGCGCCGCGTCGGCAGCGTCGCTGAGCGTGGCAGGGGCCGAACCTCCGAGGAGGGCGCCCGCCTCGTCAGCGTTAGGCGTTGCCACCGTGACTCGGCGGAAGAGCTCGGTCCGGAGCACGCGGATGCCTTCGTCATCGAGGAGCCGGGCGCCGGTGCCCGCGCAGAGGACCGGATCCAGTACCACCGGCTTCGATGGGCCGTGCGCGAGCCAGGCCGCGACCGTTTGGGCATTCGGCCCGGTCGCGAGCATCCCGATCTTGATCGCGCCGAGATCGATATCCCCGCACAAGGCGGTGAGCTGCGCTCCGAGAAAGGCGGCCGATGTCGGGAGAACCCCGAAGACACCCCGAGTGTTCTGCGCGGTAAGCGCCGTGACAGCCGCGCACCCGTAGACGCCGAGCGCGGCGAAGGTCTTGAGGTCGGCCTGGATTCCGGCGCCTCCGCTCGGATCGGAGCCGGCGATCGCAAGCACGTTTGGAATCCGGTTGGATTGGCTGGATCTCGCCCGGAGCGAAGCCGCGGCGACGGCGGGCCGCTCCGCCGTCCCGATCGCCGCCATCACCGCGATCCCCGCGACACCGGTCGCCCGAACCTGCTCGGCATTCTCGCGATTGATTCCTCCGATGGCGACGGTTGGAACCGAGAGCGCCTTCGCGATCCGACGCAAGCCGTCCAGGCCTAACGCGGTGGCCGCGTCGCGCTTCGAAGTCGTCGGAAACACCGGGCCGACGCCCGCGTAGTCCACCAGCTCGGCGTCGAGCCCGGCGGCGTCCTCCAAGCTCGTGACGGACAGTCCCACGATCAGGTCGGGGCCGACCACGCGCCGAACGTCCGCCGGAGCCATGTCGTCCTGGCCGACATGCAGCCCATCCGCCCCGACGACGAGCGCGACGTCGGGTCGATCGTTCACGATCAAGGGAACGCCAAGCGGTCGCAGCAACGCGAGCAGCTCCCGCCCCTCCGCGACGAAATCCCTGATCGATCCGCCTTTCCTGCGAAGCTGCACCGCGGTCACTCCGCCTCTCACAGCCTCCGACACGATCCCGCAAAGCGGCCGCCCTGCGGTGCTGTCCGAGCTCACGACGAAATAGAGCGACAGGTCTAGCGTACGGCGAGCGGTCACGGCGGCGCTCCTTCCACCCACTCGACTCGCGCCCGTCCGGTGAGCGTCGCTCGGTCGAGCGCATGGAGCGCATCGAGAAGCTCGAGCTGGAGCGATCCGGGCCCCGCGGATCGGATGGCCGCGACTTCGCCCGCCACGCCTAACACCGTGAGCGCAGCGACGGTCGCCTCGAACGGGTCCGGACCGACGAGGAAGGCGCCAACCAGAGCGCTTGCGGTGCAGCCGAGCCCGGTCACCCGGGCCATGAGCGGATCGCCGTTCCGAATCGCGACCACGCGCCCGCCATCGGTCACGTAGTCCACCGCGCCGGTCATAGCCACAATTGCGCTCGTTGTCCGGGCCAAGGCCTTTGCCACTCCGAGGGATGAGGCGCTCGTGCGGGTGCTGTCCACGCCTTTGCCCCCGGCATCCGATCCCCCGCCCACTGCGGCGATTTCGGAGGCATTGCCTCGGATCACGGTCGGGCCGAGCCCAATCAGCGCCGCGGCGGTAGCGGTCCTATAGGATGTCGCGCCGGCGCCGACGGGGTCGAGCACCCACGGAATGCCGGCTCGCTTGGCGGAGCGGACCGCACGCCGCATCGCTTCGACCCAAGGCGGCGAAAGAGTGCCGATGTTGATCACCAGTGCCCGGGAGAGCGCCACGAACTCCTCTACCTCCTCGAGCGCGTGGACCATCGCCGGCGACGCACCGATCGCGAGGAGCGCATTCGCGGTGCTGTTCATCACGACGTAGTTCGTGATGTTGTGCACGAGCGGAGAGGCCGCCCGCACCCGGGCAAGCGGCGTCCAGATATCGATTGGCGTCCGGAGCATGGCGTTAGGACGCGCTCGACGCGGCTGCGTCGCGGAGCTGATGGGTCAGCTCCATGCTGCAGAACTTCGGCCCGCACATCGAGCAGAAGTGAGCGATCTTGCCACCGTCCGCCGGCAACGTCTCGTCGTGAAAGGCGCGCGCGGTGGGCGGATCGAGGGAGAGATTGAACTGGTCCTCCCATCGAAACTCGAACCTCGCCTTGCTCAAAGCGTCGTCCCACTCGCGGGCGCGCGGGTGCCCTTTCGCGAGGTCGGCGGCGTGAGCGGCGATCCGATAGGCGATTACACCGGTCTTCACGTCGTCGCGATTGGGAAGGCCGAGGTGCTCTTTCGGCGTCACATAACAAAGCATCGCCGTCCCGTACCAGCCGATCATCGCCGCGCCGATTCCGCTCGTGATGTGATCGTAGCCCGGCGCGATGTCCGTCGTCAGCGGTCCGAGCGTGTAGAACGGCGCCTCGCCGCACCACTCGAGCTGCTTCTCCATGTTTTCCTTGATGAGATGCATCGGGATGTGGCCGGGGCCCTCGTTCATCGTCTGCACGTCGAACGACCACGCGATCCGATTGAGCTCGCCCTGGGTCTTGAGCTCGGCGAACTGCGCGTCGTCGTTCGCGTCGTGGATCGATCCGGGCCGGAGGCCATCGCCTAACGAGAACGAGACGTCGTAGGCTCGCATGATCTCACAGATGTCCCGGAAGTGGGTGTAGAGGAAGTTCTCCTGCCGGTGCGCCAGCGACCACTTCGCCATGATCGCTCCGCCGCGCGAGACGATCCCGGTCAGCCGGCGCGCGGTGAGCGGCACGTAGGCCTGGAGCACGCCCGCATGCACGGTGAAGTAGTCCACCCCCTGTTCCGCCTGCTCGACAAGCGTGTCCCGATAGATCTCCCAGGTCAGGTCTTCCGGGGCGCCGCCAACTTGTTCGAGCGCTTGATAGATCGGCACCGTCCCGATCGGCACCGGCGAATTGCGGAGGATCCATTCGCGGGTCTCATGAATGTTCGCGCCGGTGGAGAGATCCATCACGGTGTCCGCGCCCCAGAGCGTCGCCCAGCGGAGCTTGTCCACCTCCTCCTCGATCGACGAGGTGACGGCCGAATTGCCGATGTTCGCGTTGATCTTGACCTTGAAGGCCCGGCCGATCACCATCGGCTCGAGCTCGGGATGATTGATGTTGGCGGGCAAAATGGCTCGGCCGCGTGCGATCTCGTCGCGGACCAGCTCGGCCGGGAAACCTTCGCGCAGCGCGACGAACTCCATTTCGGGCGTAATCTCGCCCCGGCGCGCGAATGAGAGCTGGGTGACCGAGCCCGCGCCCCGCAGCCGACGTCGGTCGAGGCCGGGCGGAATCAGGCCGCGGGCCGGTCCGGGATCGACCGGGCTCACCGCGCGCTCGGCGATCCATTCGGATCGGACGTTAGGCAGTCCCTCGTGAACGTCCCAGCCTGCCGGCCCGCTCGTATCGTAGACCCGGAGCGCCGGCTCGCCCGCGGAAAGCTCGATCCGCCGAAACGGAACTCGGATTCCACGCGGGCCGGGGACGTATTCCTTCGACGAGTTGGGAAAAGCCGAGGCAAAGATCGACTCGGTGGCGGGCGGTTGGATCGTGGTCCCGGCGCGCATCGGCTGGTCTCTCCAGATGAATGGACAGATCCGGACGGGTGCGCAACCTCCGGTGGCGCAAACGGGGAAAGCCCGCGCGCCACCGAGAGGGGTGGCATGCGGGCTCTCAAATCGGCGGACCGACGGCTCGACACGACACGCCGCGCTCCCTACGCCGGAATGATCCGGATCAGGTTCCAAGGGACTTTCTCAATCTCGAGGCTTCCGAGATACCCCTGGCGGCTGACGTCAATTTATACGAAGACCGTCGAAGAGCCAGCCCTGGGTGGCCACTTCGCGCGGAATGGCTGGCGGCGAGAGACGGACTCGCAACAGGATGGCGCGAGCGACTGCGGCGGGTGATTTGTTGGGACTGGTCCCATCCTCCAACGGAGATTCCGCCATGGCAGACGCCGCGCTGTCCCCGCTGAGCGCCTGGGAGAGCTTCTACGTGATCGTCGGCTCGTCGGGCGGTGCCCTCACTGGGCTCCAGCTCGTAGTGATCGCGCTGGTCGCCGACCAACGGAGGCCGAGCACGGGCCGCGAGATCAACGCGTTCGGCACTCCGACAGGGGTGCATTTGGGCGTCGTCATCCTCATCTCGGCGATGCTCAGCGCACGGTGGCCCCCCCTCTTGGGTACCGCGCTCGGGCCCGGTATGTGCGGGCTGGCGGGGCTCATCTATGCGGCCATTGTAGTGAGGCGGGCGAGACAGACGACGTACGAACCGGTTGCCGAGGACTGGCTGTGGCACCCGGTGTTTCCGATCATCGCCTCTGGGACATTGGTCGCCGCGGCCGCTCTACTCCACCAGCGCTCAGAGCCGGCGCTCTTCGCGGTGGAGGCGGCGTCGCTGCTCCTGCTCTTCATCGGAATCCACAACGCGTGGGATAGCGTTCAGTACATCGCGATCGAGGGGGGAAGTCGGGGGAGTAGAAGGGACGGAGAAAGGGGACAGGGACCGGACCGAGCGGCGAGGTGATGGTTCGACCGGCAGACATCGCGATCCGATTCCCTGCTTCTATTCCCGATTCGCGATTCCCTATTCCCATTGTCCCGCCTTCTCGCCCCGCGTTTTGCCTCCCGGACTCCCTCTCCTTCCTGCCCCCCGCTGCCGTAAAGCCAGGGTGCGTACCGGAATGCACGATACCGACGCCTCGGTCCGCCTCTTGCACTCGCTCTCCTCGTCCCGCGTTCGTGCGGGGCCGTTCGCCGAACAGGCACACCCGGAGCGATCCGGGGTCGCAAAGCTAGGGGCCTCACCGAGGCAGCCCGGCTGCCGAAGGAACACCCTTTCGTAGCTCATCTCCGCGATGACGCGCCTCGGGTCCTTCCGGCTCCAACTCAAATGGAGGAGAAGCCCATGCGCGTCGTTTCCCAAGTCGTCGCCTTCGTTGCCGTCGCTCTCACGCTCGCCGCCTGCGGGTCCGAAACCAGCAGCCCGACCCCAGCCGCATCGCTGGTGATCCACGGCTCGGGACAGCCGGCAGCCGCCGGTGCCGCCGCGGTCCAACGGAGCCCGGATCTACCGCCGGACGCTCAATGGGGCGGCGCCGTGTCGCTGCCGATCACGTTCTATGCTCTGTTGATCAGCCCCAACGCCGACTGCTCGGCCCCGGTCCTGGTTCAGGAATTCCCGGGCGGAGAGGTCAAAGACTTCATGCTGAATCCGGTCCTGTTCGAGGGCTCGCCCGCGAACGGATCGTATCAGTGCGTGATCTTCAAGATGTCGGATGTGCTGCGAGTGACGCCGTCGACATCGTTTGGTGCGTGTCACGTGAATACCGAGTACGCGGGCGACATCTACAAGGACGGCGAAACCGACTGGAAGGATGAGCACGGAAGTGCGATCGTCGGCCACGGCAGCGAAGAGGCGCCCGTCGACGATCATGTCGCGCTCTTCCTGACTCGGTCGCCGGAGGCCGCGCTGGCTCGCGGGATCAGCCCGCACCAGACTCTTCAGCTGCTCTCGAACTTGATCGTGCCGGGCCAGAGCACGTTCACCCTCGACGCGTCCAATGCGGTCCTATCAGCCGGCGGCTTCTGCGGCATTCAGCCGCCCCAACCCTCGTTTCACTAGTGTTGCCCTGCCGGTGCAGCCGGCGGTCGCGCCGGCTG